>JBAZBO010000013.1:0-15749 GCA_041671425.1 Patescibacteria group bacterium
CTACTGGAAACTGGTGGAGATGACCATACCAAACTACAAAGAATTGAGGAAAAAACTCAGAACGTATAAGTTTTGATGTGCTATCCTTGATATATGGATAAACTGCTCATACTTCCATTTGATCACAGAAGCTCGTTCATAAAAGATATAGCCAAAACTGACGACCCCGCTATAGTCAGGGGACTAAAAGGATTGATTTTCAAAGCCTTCTTACAAACCTGGGAGAAAAGCCAGGATAAGAATTCACTCGCTGTACTGATAGATGACCAATATGGAACAGACATTATCAGGCAGGCAAAGGAGAAAGGTATAAACTTCACTGTTGCATTGGAAAAAAGCGGAAGTGAAATCTTTGAGTTTGAACATGGGGATGATTTCGGTACATCTCTGGAAGAGATAAATCCCACATACGCCAAAGTACTAATCAGGTATATACCAGGCAATGATAGCGTCAACGAGAAGCAATTACTAAACCTTGAGAAATTAGCTGAACACTGTAGAAACACTCATAGGAGGGTAATACTTGAGCTTTTGGTACCACCATCAAGCGAAGAACTTGAAGATGCCGAAAGGTACGACCAAAGGATCAGACCTGCAAAAACTATCCAAGCAATAGCCGAAATATCTTCAAAGATCATTCCAGATATATGGAAGATGGAAGGTTTTTCGAAAGAAAACTGGGAACTTATCTTCTCGCAGGTACCATTTGATATGAAGGTCATTGTACTGGGAAGGGGCGAGGATGCGAAAAAAGTAGAGGAGTGGCTTTCCACTGCCGCGGGGTTTGAAAATATCATAGGTTTTGCCGTAGGCAGAACCGTTTTCTCAGAACCATTATCCAAACTACAAAGGGCAGAGATAGATGAAGCCGAAGCAGTACAAGAAATATCCACAAACTTCGAGAGATTAATAGAGCTTTGGAATTCGAAAAAGGCTAGTTTCGGTCTTTGACCACAGAGTCCTCAAAAATCCTCTTAGCACTCTTATTCTCATACAGGTACCATCCTGCTGTCATCATCAAAAGGGAGAGGGTTATAAGTAACACCTGGGAAACACCGGTTGATGGTACAGGTACGGTGCTTTGAGAAACTTCTGATGTAGTACCTGACGTGGGTAAAGTCTGACCAAGATGCAAAAGGAAGGAAAGACTTTCACCTTCTGAAGAGACCACAATATTGTGATCGCCAGCCCCAGCATCAAGATAATATGACCAAGCACCCTGGGCATTTGCTGTAACAGATTCAGTAGCCTCACCAACTTTTACACTCACAGATTTACCTGCAACTGCCTTACCCGTGAGAACAGGGTCTGTACCCGTATACCACCACTCACTATAAACCTTACCATCGGTGCTCAATGCGCCTATCTTATCTAAGGTCAAAGTAGCTGCCAAAGCTTTGGAAACATAAAATGATGCAAATAGTATAGACAAAAAAAGGCAGAATTTCCTCATGTGTTAAAGTCTAGTGACGTTTTGGGTACATGTCAAATAACCATCTCTGGAGTATACTTTCGGCAATGAAAAGCTTAGCAGTGAAACAAAAGAAGATCCTTTTGGGAGTGGCGGGTGCAATTACTCTGGGAATGATTGGGGCTGTGATCTATAGACCTCAAACTTATGAAGAATATGTCGCAAAGAAAAGGGGGATTTCCCAAAAGGAGGTTCAGAAGGTTGTTTCAGGACCCCAAACAGCAGTGGAAAACTTTCTAAATACGTCTCTTTCCGACAACCCCACGGAAGCTCTAGAGTTTCTAGAGACGCAGGATAACGGCTTATCAAGTGTAGATGTTATAAAAAAGTTCCTCGACATCGAAATACCTTTGTCATTTGGTTACCAGATTAAAGACGCAACGTTCAACAGTACCACTGGCATGGTTCTCGTAGATCTGATAACTCCAGCAGGTGCTTTGGAAAAGGAGATCAATGTAGAAAACACTGACGGCCAATGGAAACTAACAAGTGTGATAAACAGGAACAACAATCAGTCTTTGTTCTCCACCTCAGACGGAGCAATAACTATATCCATTCCACAAAACATATTTTCCGAGAAAAAGGTAACCGAGGCTGGTGACGCTTTCACCTTTTATAATGCTGAGGGAACTCTCCAAATAGTGCTACTTGTTACAAAAGAAGATGCTTCTGAACTTTTTGCACAAATGATAGACTGCAATACCGGAAAATGTAGTAAGAAGGATATTAATGGCAATACTTTTGATGTCTTTGAGCTTAGTGACCAGGCCACGAACCAAAGCGCTTTCACTGCAAAGGCCCAGAAAGACGGACTGTATTTCACAATCATGGGAGTAGCCCAATCCCCAGAGGATCTTGAGAAGATAAAAAGTATAATAGGTACAGTTAAGATCTGATCTTTGACAGAAACTCTATCCCTGACAAAACTATCGAGGTGACAAGCTTAGGATACTTCCCTATATAGTGTTTGGTATAGAAAATCCTCATGGCGTCAGTGGAACTTCTCTTCATCCTTTTTTTGGTTGCGGGATCCGTCTTTGTAATATCCTTAGATTCGCTTCTTATACCCACGCTCACTCCTTTATAGTGCAATGCTTTCCATTGCGGAAGATACATAATCTTCCAGCCTGCTTGTTTGGCTCTATAACAGATATCCACATCATCCCCATACACAAAGTAATCCTCATCCCATTTGCCTATTTGATCAAAAACTTTCTTTCTGACAAACATGAAATGGGAAATACAAAGATCAATCTCATGAGGGACATTTATATCCTGGTATCCCAAAAAGTATTGATTGAAAATCTTACTCTTAGGGAAGAATCTGTTCAGACGAGTAAAGTGTGTAAGAGCTGCCCATGGGGTGGGAAAACCCCTGTGAGCATCCATATCCAGTTCACCAGTCCTCAAAAGAAGTTTACAGGTAGCTATACCTACGGTGGGATTCTTTTCAAAATAGCCAACCATACCCTCTAGTGTTCTCTCCTCGGGAAAGGCGTCTGTGCCAAGAAACAGAATGTAATCTCCAGTGGCCTTTTCAAGCCCAAAATTGCTCCCTGCAGACAGCCCTTTGTTGGTTGACTCAATAAGTATCACCTGGGGATATTTGCTCTTTATAAGGTCTCCTGAGCCATCCATAGAACCGTTATCTACCACTATTACCTCCATGTTCTCATAAAGTCCAAGCAGGTTGTTAAGGCATCTTTCTATAATATGGGCGGTATTGTAATTGACCAGAATTACGGAGAGTTTTGGCATTACTTTATTATATCGTATCTTAATCTAGCTTGACGTTATCATGACTATAGGGTATAATTCCAACACGTCCAGATTCGATATGTGAAGGGGGAGTCATGAAGAACTTTGTGCAGGGGTTGCTGCTTGTACTCGTAGTCCTCGTCTTGCTCTTTGGCACACAGTGGATCAGCAGATCCATGAATCCGCTGCCCGTGCATCGTGGTGATGTGCTGGAACTGATAGGGGATCGGGGTGCCTATTATGGCACGGACGGGGAGGGCAAGTTCCTTGTCCCTCACCCAAACCTCTCAACAATCCGATCCGGCACTAAAGTGGAAGTTCTTGGGAGCAGAATTAACCCTGCTCAAGATCTTCCGATCTTCCGTGTCCGCATGGAAGATGGAACTATAGTCTGGCTGGTAATCCCTGAGAAAGGAGACTTCTGGGAAGTGTTCCAGAAGACCAACTAGACAACGTGGGCAGGGGGACGGACATCAAAAAGCATCGCAATCATATGCATGCCGTCCGTCCCCCTGCCCTCTCACACCATCTATCAACTTCTCAAATTTAACAAAAACCAATATATAGCCTATAATACTACCAACGTGGCCTTAGAGTTCAGGGATCAAAGGGGGAGAGATGAAAGAGATGAGAAGGCTCGCAGTTCTGGTCGTTGTCGTTCTGGTTCTGGCCGTTCTGGCTGGCTGTGGGAGAACCGGTGACACTGTAAACAACCAACCAGTCGTCCACAGCGCATCTGTCGAGAACAATCTCGACGCACGGACATACGTGCCTACCACGTGGGAGTGGCACACTGTCCAAGATGGGGAGTGGATCTCGCACATAGCATCGACACATGTCGCTGTCGAAAAGTGCGGAATTGCACAACCCACCGATTCCAATGTCGGGCCGATCATGAAGATCATCCGGGAGTTGAACCCCGAAGTTGAGGACTTCGACGTTCTCTCGATCGGGCAACAACTCCGCGTTCCCAAGGGGTGTCCACTGCAAAAGTAGCACACCAAGGAGTAGCAGAGAGCGGGGAGGGGACATAAAAAAAGCACAATACACAACGTGCCGTCCCCTTCCCGCCCACAACCCTTTTATACTATCCAGCATTTGCAAACACCTTAATACTTTGTAGAATATATCCATGAGAAAAATAATAGATTGGATAAAAAGAAATAAACTTACTTGTGCGTTAATTCTAGTAGTTGTTTATCTTGTTGTTAGGAGAACCCCAATCGCAAACGTGGGTCTGGGAGGATTTGGGGGGATTTCCAGCGACGCCATGTACTCCGACGAGTACGCCTACTCAACAATGGAGATGGCAGTTCCTTCAGCAAAATCATACTCAGGATCTGGAGGAAACTATCTATACAGACAGGCAGCACCACAACTAGCCATTCAGGATCGAATGATCGTTACCAATACCAATCTATCGATCGTAGTCAAAGACGTGGTGAATTCTATAGAGTTGATAAAGAATAAGACCAAAGAACTGAACGGATACATGGTCAATTCCTGGGTAAACTCACCTGAAGAAGGTGGAACAGGCTATATAAGTTTACGTATTCCGTCAGATAAACTTGATGCTGCCATGAAGGCCTTTAGAGGATTTGCAGTAAAGATCGTGGACGAAAGCATAGATGGCACTGACATAACTGATCAATATACAGACTATGAAGAACAGTTGAGAATACTAGAAGGAACAAAGGTAACGTTCGAAGGAATTATAGGCAGGGCAACTGAAGTAGAGGACATCCTTAATGTTCAGGACAGGATACTGAACGTACAGTCACAGATAGATAGCATAAAGGGTCAACTGAAATATATGGAAGCTACAGCCTCATCATCCCTGATCTCTGTAAATCTGTCCACAGACGAACTCTCGCTACCATATGCTCCAAGCACCTGGAGGCCCCAGGTAGTGTTCAAGTATGCTACAAGAGCTCTAGTACAGGATCTTAGAAAGATAGCCAACACATCTATCTGGGTAGGCGTCTACGCTGTGATCTGGCTCCCAGTACTTGCCATAGTGTATGTGGTTAGAAAGATGATACTCAAGAGAAGAGCGAACAGGGTGAAATAGGAATTACCATCACCCTTCGGGATCTTCTTCCTTATGAGGATTGATCCTTTCGTCCTCTCTATCGGATTGGGCTTGCTCCCAATCGTTCATCCATGAAGTACTCTGTGGTGGTGTGGGTGATGTTGATACAGTAGGGCGAGGATCAGATTTTTTTCTGGAAAGATCATAGATAATAACCCACTCTTCACCGGAACGCATATACAACGGACTGTATGTATCATCCAGGTATTTTTTTATCGCAGAGTAGCTAGGTATTTGAGTGCCTAATGCTGCAATCTCCTTTTTTACTTCTTCAAACGTAGCTCTTCGCGGCTTTCTTCCTGCATCACAACGGTCCCGTATTGACGCAAGTACGTCACTTTCAAGTAACTTTGTCTCTTCAGCACTTAGTTCCCTAGACTCATCCTCCTTTTTTACTTCGGGGGTAGTCCCAAATCCGGGTAATATAGATTGAATAAATTCACCTTCTGACATAAGTATAAATAGTGAGCGGAATGGACCTTTGGGGATCAACTCCGCTCAAACGAAATATGAAGCCAAGTTTCAGCGATGCCCTTTGCGTCCGTTGGGAGTCTTCCTTGGGACCTGACCGCCACGTGACTTCGGGGATTGTCCAGGTTGACCGTGTGGTACGGTATTACCTCCTTGGCGGCGTCCTGGATGCCGGATACTACTCACTTCTTCTTCTCCTCCTCCTTCGTCCGAAGCCCCACCACTCCATCCTAAGTCGTTGAAATCATCCGGCGTGCTAAACCGACTCGATGCCAACTTCAGCCCTCCTATTTGAGTTTGTACAGAGAAGTGGTCACCTCTCCGTTCACGATAAAGTCCCTCTCCAACTGATAGTTTAGCAGAAAACCCGGTTCTGGCTCAAAGAATTCTTGTGGATGCCTAACATAAACGTAGTACTGAGGCAGATAATTGGCGCCCATAGGTGTAAGATCAAACCTTTGCAAATAGTAAGAAGCCATAACCGCATTATCATTAGTATAGAAAGAACGAACGCCTTCTTTTGAATATAGATAATCACGCACCTGATCCCAACCTCTATTGTATGGAAAACCGTATAAGTAAAGATGGTAGTCAGTGTTTACATTAGAACTCCACGGGTAGCCATCCCCAAACCTTGGGACAAAAGTTTTCATCGAATATATAAACTGAATTGCAAGTACTAGTATTAACAACAATGTTATTGCTTTACCAATTAATCCTCTGAGAACAGAGATCTCTGCTCCTACCAATATGATCACTGGAATTAAGTAGTGGATGATGTGAGTTCCGGGATTCAGAAATACAAGTTGGAATACTACAAAGGCCGTCATAAACCACACCGCAAATATTTTCTTGTCCTGCTTGAAAAACGATAATGAAGAAAGAAACAACATAAGGTTGCCAATCAAAAAAGGATTGTAGATAAAAATTGTGTAAAGACTGTAATTCTTGGCATAGGTATCGCCTGTGAGTCTTCGCTGCACATAATTCACCGTATTGTTAACCATATAGCCACCATAAACATAAGGCAAATAGAATACTGATAACACTAAACAAAACGGCATTACAAAATAAAGAGTATGTATTAGCTTAAGGTGTAACTCTTTATATTTCTGCCAGAGCAGCAGCAATAGGGGAACGAGAAAGAATATTGCATCATAGTGGCAGAGAAAAGATAATGCTATGGAAACAGAAGAAAGAATAAGACTTAGGTAGAAACGTTCTTTCTTTATATACAAAGCCAGTAGGATGCTTAGAAGGCCAAAGAATATAAGTGGACTTTGATATTGTGCAGTCCTGGAAAAAGCAATCAAAAAACCATTCAAAGAAAACAACATGGCAGAGATAAATCCAGCTTTGATACCATAAAGTTTCCTGACCACTAGAAAAAGTAAGACAACTGAAGCTAGGCCAAAAATAGCAAAAGGAAGTCTGATAGCACCTTCATCAAACCCACCCGTAAGCTTTTCCATAACCCATACCACCATAAACTGTACAGGTCCCTTTCTCTGATTTAGTAAGAATTGGGAAGCGGGTACTGTTTTATCTACATACAAAGTCTTCGTTTCATCTCCATAGAAGTGAGAATATCCAAGATCTAAAAATCGGGGCAAGAAACCTACAACTAGAAGCAGGAGAACTAGTAAGATCTCTTTAAGGTTCTTCTTAAGAAATGTGAGATAGATATCTTTCAGCATCTAGAGCCGCCATACAACCAAAACCCGCAGCAGTAATAGCCTGTCTGTATTTCCAATCCGCTACATCTCCCGCAGCAAAAACGCCCTCTTTTGAGGTCAAAGTGCCTTCCTTCACGTCAACATAGCCAAGTTTCACCATGTCGATAAAGCCTTCCAGAAACTTCGTGTTAGGAGCATGACCTATGGCCACAAAAAGACCTTGGACATCAAGAGTAGACTTCTCTCCGGTGAGGTTATTGACTATCTTAAGACCACTGACTGTGGAATCACCTAAAACCTCTTCCACTTCAGTGTTAAATAGCACTTCAATTTTTTCATTAGAGAAGGCTTTGTCCATCATGAACTTACCAGCTTTAACCTCATCTTTGGATTTTCTTATTAAAAGGTAAACCTTAGTGGCAAACTTGGTCAGAAAAGTGGATTCCTCCATTGCAGAGTCACCACCACCAACCACCGCTACCACTTTGCCTCTAAAAAAGAAACCATCACAAGTAGCACAAGCCGAAACACCTCTACCTCGCAAACGTTGCTCACTTTCCAATCCCAACCACTTCGCAGAGGCACCTGTCGCTACAATTACGCATCTACCCTTATACGGCTTACCCTGTTGCGTGGTTACTGTAAATCCCTCTGAAGCGGAACCTGAAATGGAAGCCACATGATCATCTGCAAAAACTGTACCGAACTTTTCTGCTTGAGCCCTCATATTTTGTACCAATGTTGGCCCCTGAACACCTTCAGGAAAACCCGGGAAGTTCTCAACTTCTGAAGTAGTTGTCAGTTGCCCCATACCCAAGGGACCACAAATGTTAGCCGTTTTAAGCTGCGCACGAGAAGTATATATAGAAGCCGTGTATCCGGCAGGGCCTCCCCCAAGGACTAAGACATCATATAGGGTTTCATTCATATGTTTAAGTATAGCGAACAGGGCAGAATTTGGAAAGAATAGCCCTTGGCAATGTGATAAAATGTACTCGTCGCGCGGCAGTAGTTCAGTTGGTAGAATGTCTCCCTTCCAAGGAGAAGGTCGGCGGTTCGAGCCCGCTCTGCCGCTCCAGCCAGTATGTGCCCTTGTAGCTCAGAGGATAGAGCAGTTCCCTTCTAAGGAAAAGGTCGGAGGTTCGATTCCCCCCAAGGGCGCCATAAAAATGAATGATTGTATTTTCTGCAAAATAGTAAACGGAGATATACCTTGCTACAAAGTGTGGGAAGACGAAGATTTCCTTGCTTTTCTCTCCATAAATCCACCAGCAGAGGGGCTGACCTTAGTCAGACCTAAAAAGCATCAACCGAGTTACTTCGCACACGTTGATAATACCGTTCTTTCCGAGCTTATAAAAAGAGCAAAGGTTGTGGCTGAAATATTGGATACAAAACTTGAAGGGGTCATGAGGACAAAACTGGTACTAGAAGGACTTGAAGTAGATCATCTGCATGCGAAACTTTACCCCATGTACAAAAACAGAGAGGAAAGTTTCAGATACTCAAAAGTAAAAGCAACTCCTAAAGACCTGGAAGGAACACATTTAAAGCTAACTTCTTGATACAACCACTTCGTTACACAGCTTGATTGATGCTAAAATAGGGGGCATGGGCGAGTGGCGGAATGGCATACGCTGCAGACTTAAAATCTGCTGACCGCAAGGTCATGAGGGTTCAAGTCCCTCCTCGCCCACCATGATATGGCCAACATTGTTACAATAGATAAGCAATGCCTTGGCAAATCTATCTTGGAATAAGTATTCTTCTAATATCATGTAACGGCTTGTTTCATCGAAGCCTATTGAAAGACGATGATTCCAGTCCTCAGGGTCAAACAATTGTTTTCCTAGGTCTGGGTGGGCTTATCTCAATAATCATTGCTGTTGTTCAAAACAAATTGAATCTGCGTTTTTCTCCTACACTCATTTGGAACTTCGTACTTCTTATAGCCCTTCTAACACCAGCCTATCTTCTAAAATACCACTCCTACCAGCTTATGGGCGCTTCAGAAGTAGTCATGTTCTCTGTAACAGGGCGATTGTGGAATGTTGTTGGTGCATATATTTTCCTTCATGAGACAATTACACTGAAGATGATCGCAGGTGCTTTATTAATATTGTCAGGAGCAATGTTGACCCGCTATGAAAAGAAGAAATTCACAATAAATAAAGGCGTTGCTTTTGTTTTGATCTCCTCATTCTTATTTGGAATGGGAGACATCAACGGTTTTTTTGTCCTGCAAAACTATGATTCCACAAATTTCCTTATATACTCATACCTACTTCCAGTTATTGCACTACTGTTACTTCAACCTACGTCATTCAAGAGAATAAAGTACTATTTTCGCAAAGACAGAGCTATAAAGGTGGTCTTGCTGAGTCTTTGCGATACATTTGGAATGCTTTCCTTGTATCTAGCGTATCAGTCAGGTAGAAACGCTGCTGTGATAGGACCGTTAAGGTCTACAAGTATCATAGTTACAGTAGTTCTTGCAATACTCATACTCAAGGAACGAAATAACCTAAGGAATAAGTTGATTGGGTCTGTTCTTGCAGTGGCCGGTGTCATGCTTCTTGTATAATATTCTTAATGATTGAATCTTATCCCTTCGCATACAGACCAGGGCCGGAAATTGGACAGGGCTACGTATCAAAGGTAAAGGAACTAGGTCCAGATTGGGTTGTCAAAGAATTTAATCCCGTTACACCAGATGGAACACCTAAGGATGAAGGAGCTTATGAAAGAAGTCAGAAACCAAGACACATAGGAGAACTTCAGGAAACACAAAGAATACTAAGCCAGGATTTCATTTACGGAGACAAGTTGATTCCAACATACTGGGTCCTTGGTTCAGATGAAAATGGGAATGAGAAGTATTCTACAGTCCAAAAAAGATTCCAGGGGAAAACCGTTCACGACATTATCATCAATGGAGATCGAGCTATGTCATACAGCAAAAGATTTAGAACATTTTTCGGTGAAAACAGGCAGTTGAGGGAACAAATGCTAGAACTCATCTGGGGAACAAAACGGGCTTTGATTGAAGTAGGAGTCTTTGATGACTTTCATGCAGGAAATATTGCTGTTGTTACCGAAGAGGGTTCAGAACCGAAAATGAAGGTTTTTGATATCCAGAATATGATCAGATCTCAAAGAATTCTTTACGGGGATCCCCCAAGTCCTCCGGAATATAAAAGGCATGTTCTTGAAAATGTAGATAAACATGCCGAAAGACTGGGAAAATATGAGGAGTGGCTGGAAGTTACTGAGGAGGAAAGAGCTGAGCTGGACAGAAGATTTGGAGTTGTAGATGGGAAATATGATCACACAGTTGGAAGACTACTACAGATGCGGGAGCAGAACATATAAAAACATTGGTGTGAACGTAATTGCCTTGAATCTACTATAGAAATGCTTGTATACTTAATAGCATGACAGGATTAGATATTCCTTCATTCGTACCAACAGAATCTAGAAACGAATCTCCTTCTAAACCCATCAACAATTCAGAGATAAGAGAAATATACGATAACCTGGACATAAGTAGAAAACGTGAATATGTGATCGATTGCTTCAATAGGAGTGTTGAGGCAAGAGGCACCACCCTACAGGCAATCATTACTCCAAACTCAGGTGCCTCGGAGCAACTGGGGAATAACAGCTTCGACCCTGAAGTGAAAAAAGAAGGCGTTCAGTTTTATTACGTCAATAACTCTAGGTATGGCGAGACATTGATTCTGATGCGTTTGAATAACGGGGATACTGCTTCTGAGAATTCGGTATATGCACTAAAAGCTAGGGTTGCCGTTGATGGAAAACCCATAATAGATAGCGATTCTTTGTTGGGTGTCTTCAACCAAGAACAATTGAACGAGGCGCTTAATAGCAGAACTGTGGACAAAAGTAATGAACTTTCCCGCAAATACGGAGACGCCGCACCAAATGTTTTTTTGCATTATGGAGTTTTGAGGGGTGACATCCCGCTTGTTGAATACCACAGTCAATTCTCAAAAATACACGGTGGCAAAACGCCCAGCGATTACTATCAGGAAAGGAATAGCCACCAATCATCAAGAGGGCAGGAATCACAAAGGCGTAATGTAGGAAGTGCTGAGTTCGAAAGACTCACTAACAGGACCAGAGAAGCCATAAATATAAGAGGGCAGCAAGCGGAAAGTGTAATAACCAGCGCTGAACAAACTCTTCAACAACAATCTCAAAATGTAGCAGAGGGAATAATAAGAGGATTACAATCCGATATAGCAGAGCTTAGAAACGCTATGTCTCAGATTGGCTTCGACAGGATTTTAGAAAACATAAACGCTGCTATAGATACTGCAATCAGAAATTCCTCGGAGGACCTTAAGGCTCAAATCAGGGAACTAACGGCCAGAATAAGCCAGATGGAATCCAATCAGGGAACACCCCAAATAGATGTCCGTATAGACATCAGTCAGGATCCAACATCAGGGGAGGCAACGCCCCAAGCTGGTGGAATGGAAAATGGTACACCAACAGTCGAGCCTATTGAGGGCGCTCAGCCCCCAATAGATGAGAATACTGGGGTAACCCCAGAACCAATCCTAGAGGAAGCCTCCACAATTCAAGAGAAAGTGGTTGAAGCACCGGCGGAAACAGAACAAGGGGATCTTGAAGAAGAACGGGGCACAGAAGCGGAGATACAGGAAATGGATAGCTTAGTAGAAAAAATCTCCAGATTGGCAAACATAGACTTCAATGACAATGCACAAAGAGAACAGCTACTAGGGGACATTATGGACACAACTGATAGAATAGAGAAAGGCAACTCTCGATACCAACAAGTGAGGCTGAACAGGTTGCTCACTAGAATTAGCCAACTACAAAGGCAGCTTAACCAAGAAGCGGACAGCATAGAAGATAGTCAAGTAAGGTCTGTAATGAGACATATGGTAAGACTCAGTGACCCACTTCTTACTCAGGAAGAAAGACAGACGGAACAGAATTCAATGGGAGATGAGGTACCCTACATAAATGAACGGGGCTCAGAGGAACAGATGAGACAAGTGGATGAGCTGTTTAATAGATTTAGACAAGGGTTTAACCTAGATGAAAATGCAGGAAATTAAGGAAAACTTTAAAAAAATTATAATAGGCCTATCTTATGAAAGCGGGTTCGAAGAGTGCCTTCTTAAAATGATCGATCAGTATACTGGAGAAAATCCGGGAGATTTCTTTGAAACAGTATCCAAACTAATGATGCTGCTCGCAAATCACAGGGAACTGACCGTCAAGGCCGAGGCATACGATAAGATAATGTCAATTGAGAAAGAGTATAACGATACCCTGGAAAAGCTTAAGAAAGAGTACGAGCAGATCCAGAGCTCGGAGCAGGCTGGTGACTCCATGGCTCTTTTCTCACAGCCAGACAATTCATGAAAAAATCACTCACAATAATTTTTACCACCCTGATATTCTTGACTGTCGCTGCGGGCGTCTACATAAACATCAGAGAGCAAAAGGCGGTGGACCATTCAAAACTTCCTGAGAAAGTAGAGTTGAGCAGAGATTTTCAAAGATGGATAACTAACCTGAAAAACAATGATGTGGAAGTTGGAGCGGATGATTTCAGGCTTTTGGAGGAAAATGAAATCTATAACACCAAGTGGATCAAAATATATTCTCTAGACGAAGAGGGCAGACAGGAAGAGTACGAGAAGTACATCCAGGATCATAAGGACTTGAAAAAGATAGAATTCTCTCCGAGTGTGAGGCTGTTCGTAGATTATAGAAATACTCAAAGGGATGGTTATTCTTCAAATGAAGTGCATCTTTACGGTCTGAAAGAGGATAAAATCCTAGATGCCAGAATACTTGACTGCTCTGCCTATACCAACTGCTACTTTGACAGAGCCTACTTCCTAGATAATGATGTTTTTGTAATATCAGAATTCTCCAGAAAGCTAGCAAAAGATCAGGAAGGCCAGACCTTGGAGATTTGTAACACGGATCAAACCTGTACCTACACTATAAAAGCACATGTTATAGATCTTATAAACAACAAAAGGTTCGTCTACGAGTCCAAGGAAATTGACTTGATCCTTTCAGAACTTATCCCAGATCTTTGAAACATGATAGAATTTGAGCGTTTGTTGTAATAACGGGGTGTAGCTCAGTTGGTAGAGTGCGCGGTTTGGGACCGTGAGGTCGCTGGTTCGAGTCCAGTCACCCCGACCATAGGAAGTATCACTTACATCGATATATCTCCCAATAGTCAACTCCTCTGAAACCAATACTGGTCTCGTACCCACAATACGAATACTCCTCAGGCATTACTTCTGTCTTTGACTTCACCAGATAATCCGCAGACCAGCCTTCTGGGAGAATTTCATGCGCGGTATATACCTTACCCCTCACAAAAGGCTTTAGTCGGTGCACTTTCTCAGAAACCGATATCACTTTTAGATCAGCGGATTTGTCTTTGGTATTTAGATATGCTCCCACATCTGCACAGAGGGAACATCCAAACTGGTCTTTACCCTCTTCACTGGGGAAAAGCAGATAGTAGGGGAAAAAGTACATAATGAAACCAAAGTTGGCGGCAAAGAAAAGGCCATACAAGATAACCTTTAATCTAGTCTTTTTGATCAATTCAATCAAGCCAAAAATGCCATAGCCACCTATTACAGCCGCAAATGGCAATACAGGGAAAAGGTATCTCTCCATCTTCTGGCTTACCAAAGTCATCTGTAGGAAGTAAAAGACTACAAAACCCAAGGCTGAAAGAAGAACTTGTTTTTGCACCTTATTCAGTTTGGGAAATCTTTTGAAGAAAAATATCAAGCCACAAATAAAGGAGCCAATAAAAATAGGGGAGAGGACCTTAACTAACTCACCCATATAGAAAAGCGGCCCATTTATGCCATCTCTTCCCGTTGTTACGAGGTATGCCCCCTCATCCAAGAATATGCTTCTCAGTACCCCAATAGGACTTAACCACATCGCAGGAAACGAGATAAAGAAGAATAATGCAAGGGAAAGGATCCATATAAAATACGACTTTACATAAAAAAGTATAGGTTTCTTCCTCATTAATGAATCTATTAAGAAAAGAAACCCCAGATAAGGAAACATGAAAACACCAGATGATTTGCTAAGTATAGCCAGTGATGCCAAAACTCCCGACAGGATCATGTATCTTTGCTTCGGAGATGATATAAGAAAGTACAAAGAAACCAGACAAGACATCAACATAAAAGCGGACAGAGAGGCATCAGAGTGGAAATCTCTTGATATACCAACAAAGAAAGGCTGAAAACCTATTAGCATTATTCCTAGTATTACAGCCTTGTGATCAAGATACTTTTTCAGTATCAAATATAAAGTTAGCAACGAGGACAGCCCCACAATAAGTAAGGGTCCAATCACAGAGAGGTGAACCAGAGGGAAAGTTTCAAATGTGTATATATCAGGCCTGAACCCAAATATTTGGTTATACAAGCTAAGAAAAACCTCAAGACTAACGCCAGAAAGCCACATCACAGAAACCCCGGGCTTCGGATTTTGAAAAGTATCCTCCCAATCCTGTCTCCTTATCGCTCTAATGAAGTTTTGGGTGCGTGTGTACCAAAACTGGGCACCGTTGTGGATAGAAGCCTTGCCAATCCTGTAAAAAAGAAAAAAGGCAATGACTAAGAATAGCGCCATGAAAACCAGGTCACTTCTGCTCAATTTCCTTATCAACTTCATATATGTCTACATCATACCAAAATTACCATTGCCAGATGGAGAACGTGTATGCTACTCTTTTGGAAGAAACTTATGTCCGGAAAAATCCATAAACATCTCTTTACTAAATACGGCAAGGAAGTGACCTCATACAAAGACTTGGACTTGGTATTCACTCTCGTGGAACAAACAGAAAAGATAGACATAGAAACTGTGGATTCTATTGCAATCGAATCAGAGCCCACACGGCTGGCCCGCATGGCCAAACTGCCTAGGAATCTGTTTGGCGAACTAAGGAATGAATTATCAATACTTAAACAAAAAAAGATAAGAATTATCCCAGCTGTATGGGCAACCTCGACCGCGGCTCTCGCCGCATTGGTGATAGTCATGGTATCAACAGGCACAACATCGGTTCATAGGATCAAGAACAATAAGTATTCTATATTCTCATCAAAGCCCCTCACATTAAGCAGCGCCACAGCTAGACTATTCGGTGGCACCACGGAATCGGCCGCATTAGATGCCGTATTTGAGAGCTACAACTGCCCACTTGAAGGGACAGGAAAAA
>JBAZBO010000014.1:0-4036 GCA_041671425.1 Patescibacteria group bacterium
CCAATACCGCACCTAACAACATGGTTCCCACTCCCTTACCTCGAGCTTCATTTGCTACAAATACACCAACAACATGAGCTGTCTTGATCCCAGCATTCTCAGTTACAAATGCTCCCATAGTCCCAATAGGTTTACCTTTATCCATTGCCACAACATTAAAGGGATTGCTTACTCTTTCCATCCATCTTTCTTGTGTAAAAGCCTCTTCTCTTGCTAAGTTGCTGCCGAATGCCTGAGGGTCTTCCCTAAGTGATCTAAGTCTGATCTCTTTGTATACTTCCCATTTGTCGGGAGACAATCCGATAATCTCAACACCAATATTGCTTGGAATTTCATTACTGACCATTAGGTGATTATACGACTTTATAGCTCCAAATTGAAAATGCTGACTACTTAATAAGGTATAATAACCCAATGAATATCCTAGTCACCGGTGGCGCAGGGTTCATAGGTTCCAATTTCATACATTACTGGCTCAAAAAATATCCTAAAGACAACATAGTAAATCTGGATCTGTTGACGTACGCAGGTAACCTGGAGAATCTAAAGGATATCCAGAAAGATCCTCGGTACTCCTTTGTCCAAGGCGATATTGCCGATACTGTGCGTAATACGAAGCTTATCAAAAAGCATAACATTGATGTTGTGGTCAACTTTGCGGCGGAATCTCACAATGGTAGAGCTATGACGGAGCCCGATATCTTTCTAAAGACGAACGTACTGGGTACACAAGGTCTTTTGGAGGCAGTAAGGGCTACAGGTATTAAACGCTTTCATCATATATCTACGTGTGAGGTTTTTGGCGACCTGGATCTAGTGGAAGACCGTGCTTTCAAAGAAAGTGACCCATACAAACCCAGAACTCCATATAATGCGTCAAAAGCGTCCGCCAACCATGTAGTAATGTCTTATTTTCATACGTATGGTATCCCGGTTTCTATAAGCCACTGTGCAAACAATTATGGGCCTTATCAATTCCCTGAGAAAGTCCTTCCAAGGTTTATTATCAATGCCCTTAAGGATGAGGAGCTGCCGTTATTTAGAAGCAGCCAGAATAGAAGGGAATGGATCCATGTGAGTGATCACTGCGAGGGTATAGATCTCATTATCAAAAAAGGTAAAGCTGGTGAGTCTTACAATATTGGTACTGGAACCGAGAAAAGTATAGAGGAGATCGCAGATACTGTTTTGGAAAGTCTTTCCAAGCCAAAGAGTCTTAAAACATATGTAGAAGACCGACCCGGTCACGACAGGAGGTATCTACTAGATACTTCAAAGATCCGAAAGGAGCTTGGTTGGAAGGCAAAAACAAGCTTTGAAGATGGAATAAAGGATACTATAGCTTGGTATCAAGCCAACCCTTCCTGGTGGCAGCCTTTGGAAGGCAAAGGGTTTGTGGAGAACTATAGGAAGATCTAGCAGTTATTCGTGGAACCTTAAAGGGATGCTTAAGTTAGCGTCAAGCTCTCTTAGGTCAGATGGGTTGTCCTTTTCCAGCACAAGGAGTCCATCATTCTCTGGTGGCAAAGGAAAGTTTATGATAACTTCGAAATCTACGTAGTCCTCTGTCATCCACTCCCCGAGCGCGAAAGCATTTGTAGTAACAAAGGCATTCTGTACACCATAATACAACGTTATTGGGAATTGACCTTCGAAATACCAGGTACCTTTCGCTTTGCCTTTGACCACAAGAGGGCTGGTTACAACATCATTTGGTTTGGGAGTGTCTACGACAATGTCTGGAGAATTAGCAGTGGTGCTAACGATTTCTTTGGAAGAATTTGATCCTTGTGGTGCGAATACCAATAGATAGATAGCTACAGCGGTTGCTATGAAAAAGGCGACAAGAAGTTTTTTACTCATGATTTGATTGTATCACCGCAGCTTATCTTTTGTAGGATCTAAAGGTTTTTTATTGAGCTTTGGTATGCAGCAAATGATATGTCTTGGATCGCTTTACTGAGGTTTTGGCTCTTATCACCCCTGGTCATGATGCAGATAAGATACGGATGATTTGGAGTATAAACAATACCACAGTCATGGAGTTGGAACTCACCGGTCTTTGGATTTTCCCTTTCACCAAACTTGTGGGCAACTACAATATCAGCAGGAAGTTTAGCCACGATGCCATCTTTGAAATCTGACTCACTAAGAAGCTTCAGTGCTTTTTCAGACATATCGCGATTGAGATATGAAGCATTAAATAATATCCTAAAGAATGAGGCATATTCTTTGACGGAAATTACATTCCCCATATCTAGTGATGATTCTGCATTGACGTCCACACCCATATGATTGTATAGGGTTACAAGGCTTTGATTATCAAATCCGCCGTTCAAGATCATTGCGGCGGTGTTATCAGAATACCTGATGGCATATGAGATCAGCTCCTCTATGGTATAGGATTTGTTATATTCAATTGCCTTAGTGGAAGTTATGTTCTGATTAACAAGGTCTTGCTTTATTGTGTTAACAACTACTCTATTCAGTATGCTCGGATCAGCTTCGGCCACTTTATAGTACAAGATCATTACCGGCACCTTCAGTAGACTTGCCGGAGAGAATAATTCCTGCTCATTAATTCCAATCCAGGGGCCGTTGTTAAGGTCACGATAATAAACTGAAATGTGGTTCGCTAGTTTATTATCTTTTGCATTTCTAACTGACTCTGTCAGTGCTTTTCTAAGATCAAGTATATTGTCTTCAGAACCCGTATCTGCGCTGTCGCATTCCAGTAAAGGATTTATGAACTTATATCCTGCAGTGCTTCTTACCTCGTTAATATCACGATGTGATGGGGAATTTACCAATAGAAATGAGAAAGACAAGCCTAGAAGGAACAGGAGAACTGACAGGATTACGGCTAGGTAAAGGCTGAGTTTCACATCTCTTCTGAGAGACATTTTCATTTGATGATTATATTATGAAAATGATATGGTTGGAAGGTGTTTGTTATCCTTTGACATCAACACTATTACCCCCAAACCTTCTTTCCCTGCCCATGTATTCATCAACTGCACCTTCAAGTTGGTCTGGACCAAAATCGGGCATAAATAATTTTGTAAAATAAAGCTCCGCATAGGCCATCTGCCAGGACAGAAATCCGCTAAGTCTCTGTTCTCCGGACGTCCTTATTACTAAGTCGGGGTAAGGAAATGGTTGATCCTTTGTGTCCAGATAACCCCCGAACAAATAATAGGGATATTTGTCTTTATATTTCCCAACCTCTTTTTCTATATCTTCTGGTAGATGTTTATTATCAAGTACGTCTTGGGCAAACCTGGATACAGCTCTGATTATTTCATCATGACCCCCATAATCTAGTGCTATATTCAATATATGTTCTGTATTGAGTTCAGTCTTTGACTCCGCATCAATGATCTTTTCCTTAAGCGATGTGGGTATTCTATCTTTTCTGCCAAGATGTATTATCCTTGTGTTAGTCTTCATGGCTTCATTGAGGTTTTTTTCTATATTCGTCTCATACAGTTTCATTAGATAATCCACTTCTACTTTTGATCTGTTCCAGTTCTCTGTTGAGAATGCCCAAAGTGTCATGGTGTGGATTCCCAACTCTCTTGACCTTTTGATATCTTTATTTGCGGTATCGAAACCCCTTCTGTGACCCTCCAGTTGGGGGAGGTTGTGCATCTTTGCCCACCTTCTGTTTCCATCAGGGATCAGTGCAATATGCTTGGGCAGCTCCCTTCCTTCATTATCCTTGTTTGTTTTAACAACAGAATTAGTCATAGTATATGTAGCATTATACTTCAGATGACCTTCAGCCTTTCAGGTGGTAGGAGTTTTTTAAATATTTAATTAGTTCTTTATCAATATCTTCGTTCGAAAAAATATCAATGCAGTTTTTGTAAACATCTGCGGACATCTGCACACATTGCTTCAGTTTAGGGCTGTCAATTCTCTCGTTCAATGCAAACCTTATTTCTAGTTTATCCTTTCTAGGTAATGCTGCGAGAAAGTCATAATTTCCATACAAATGAATACAGCACGGAATTGATATAACCTTACACTCGCC
>JBAZBO010000014.1:4046-4374 GCA_041671425.1 Patescibacteria group bacterium
ACTTTTTCAAGCAAAAAATCGAAAAGCTCTTTCGCCTTCTCTTTGTTCTCAAAGTGTTTTTCAAGTGAGACAGTGTTACAGCTGTGAGGTTGATTTACTTTATTGAAAACCCTTTTACATTTGCCGCAAGTCCACATAAGTTAATTTTATAGCAAATATGAGATTTATATAATTCTAACGTAAAACCTGCCAACAGGCTTTCCCTCAAAAGAAAACTCTTTTACCATTTTGAAGATAAGAGGGTCATATATCTGTGGGAACGCATCTTTGCCCAACTGGCTATCAAAAACCTCATAGTAGAAAGTGGGGTTGTTCGGGTAAGGAAAGA
>JBAZBO010000014.1:4384-15450 GCA_041671425.1 Patescibacteria group bacterium
GGATGCAGGTAATAATCACCTATCACACCATTATCATTTGTTGAATAGTTGAATCCCCCAGGCACCGTAAACTTGGTTGATTTGAAATAATCTCTTAATTGATCCCAACCACGATTATAGGGAAATCCATATATAAATATCTGATATTTGTCCTTTGGTATTTTGGCCAGACTGACATTTCCATATTCGGAATCCGTCCAAGGGTACCCCCTATTTAAGTGAGGTATGAAGATAAAAGATTGCAAGACAGCATTTAGTATGAACAGAACCAGTACGGGCAACATAAAGACCTTTGGCAACTCTTCATACACAGCTACAAAACCGACCCCAGCCGTAAGGAGTAAAGGTAACACATAATTATGGATATGGGTGCCCGGGTTGGAAAAGATAAATTCGAAAACGATAAAGGGAACTAATGTCCAAAGTATGAAAGGTAGCATTTTTTTGTATCCACATAGCAAAACTGATGCAATAGTAAGTGCCAGAACTATCAGAGCAGTTAATTTAAACGGATTGTAAACAAAGTAAGTAAAAAGGCTGCTCGAGGGTAATAAACCTGTACCAGAGAATCGTTGCTGAAGGTAGATGTAAGTGTTCTTTGTGAAGTATGTACTGAAAAAGTATGGTACATAGAATGCAGCTGGAATTAGCGTTGCGGGGACCAGGAAGTATAGAAGAGTTTTAATAACAGATGTGTTTTTATTGTGTGGGGCAGTAAACAAAAAATATAGCACTGGAACAAAGAAAAATACCGCGTCATAATGTGAAAGCAATGCCATTGCCATGGAAACCCCGGCACACACCAGATAAGTTTTCTTGGGTTTCTTCCAGAAAAGTACAGCCAGAAATAAAGCAGTAAGACCAAAAAGTAGAAATAGACTCTGATACTGTACTGTTCTACTGTAAGCTATATAGAAGCCGTTGGTAGAGAAAATAAGTGTTGATAAGAGTCCCTGCCAGTAACCAAAAGCCGTATAAATAATAAGAAAAACCAAAACAGAGCACAGAAACCCTGCTATTGCAAAAGGAAGTCTGATAGCGCCTTCATCAAACCCTCCGGAAAGTTTTTCTGTTCCCCATGAGAATATAAACTGTAAGGGTGGTCTTCTCTGACTTAAGAAATATTCCTTGGCTCCTATATTTTTCTTGTAATATACTGCTTTTGTCTCGTCTCCATAGAAGTGAGAATAGCCAAGCTCAGTAAATCTTAAGAAGCCAGAAATCAATAACACTAGGGATAAGAGGAGTAATTTGAATTTACCTAACTTCAGCACAGCAGATAACATATACTTATATTCTAACGGATCGCTTTCATACTACCACTTCCAATTGAGAGAACCACAAATATCCCCAGCGAATGAAGAATAAAGGCAATGACGATGAATTTGATTAGCGAAAGTTTTTTAATACTGGCGAATAATGATATGCCAATCTCTGTAGGAAGTGGAGAGGCTATAAGAACACCGGCAATGACGAACATGGGATAGTTATATAAAGTGCCAAGCCACGCCCTGCTTTTTCTGGTAACCAGTCTGAAAAATTTTTCCTGCTTCAGAAATTTGATCTCCTCACTAAAAGAAAACCTAACAAAAAGAAATAGCAGAATATCACTTATTAGAGCTCCCAAACCTCCGGTCAAGGTAGATAGATAAATGTTTTGCTCAAGACCTAGTGCCAGTAGTACTGCTGTGGCTAAGGTTGCAGTGAAGCTGTACGCATAGAAGAAACCGCCTAAAAAGGATCCAAAATACCCAAGTGAAGTAAGGAATTCTCGTAGCTGGGGCTTATCGTTGTTCTGACAACAAAACCAGACAGAAAGTAAGATCACTACAAACAAAATCGTCAGCTTTGGGTACTTTATAGGTTTACTATTCATTACCGATGATATGTAAATGATACTTTAAATTACGGGTTTTGCGAGTGTTCTGTGAAAATCTTATATGCTGCCCTTGACAAATATTGTCTTTAAGGTCTAAATACGCAGCAGTGCCCTATATGGTATGTGGTTTTTTCAAATGAGAAAATAGCATGCCATCGCACTTTTACAATTCGGAAGACACATGTAGCAAGGCAGCCTAGAGACTCTAATCACTTTTGGGATTTCTCAGCTGCTTTGCTAGAGGTGGAGCAATCAGTCAGAAACTTTTGGAGGTCGGTTAAATGACAGGTTACTATGAGTGGGTGGAAGGAAGTAAGTCTTTGCTGTGTGTGGGGCTTGATCCTACACCGCAGCAACTTCGTCTCGACTTTCTCAAGGATGTTGTCTTAGCCACGGCACCTTCAGCAGCGGTGTTCAAACCCAACTTCGGGTTCTATCTGGCTGGTGGGTTACATGGCCTGGAGATCCTGAGCGAGTTGATCAAGTTCATTCATGGCCAGGGAGTGCCGGTCATACTTGACGGCAAGTGGAACGACATTGGCAACACAGCTGTGGCTTACGGTGCCGGTGCGTTCGATGCTTTCGGGGCGGATGCCGTGACAGTGAACCCATACCTTGGGCTTGACTCTGTGGAGCCGTTCCTTCGCGCTGGCAAAGGGGTATATATCCTTTGTCACACCACAAATCCCGGATCGCTCGATCTGCAACATCAGATGGTGGGTGGACAACCCCTCTATCTGTACGTTGCCGAGCTCACCCGAAGATGGGGATCAGACATCGGTTTGGTCGTTGGAGCTACGTTCCCGGAGGCGATCCAAGAAGTGAGGGAGATAGCTCCTAACGCTCGTTTCCTGATTCCTGGAGTGGGATCGCAGGGTGGCGATCTGGAGAGATCGGTTGCAGCAGGCCTTATACGTGCAACCGGAGCCGGAGTTCTTGTCAACGCTTCGCGGTCAATCGTGGGCGCACCAGATCCTGGCCTTGCTGCAGAGAAGATGTTCAACGATCTTAATGCCGCACGCGACAAGGCTTTGGCGCAACCAGTAGTTCAACGAGAGCCGTATGAGCGTCTGATCAGGGCGTTGTTTGATGCGGGCTGTGTGAAGTTTGGAAGTTTCACACTGGCCTCGGGCAAGAAGTCTCCGATATACATCGACCTGCGCATGCTGGTGTCGGACACCAATCTGCTTTGGCAGGTTGCGCGTGCGTACGACTCAATTCTTTCTGGTCTGGTCTACGACAGGTTGGCGGCAATACCCTACGCAGCCTTGCCAATCGGTACCGCGATATCGCTTATCAACGGGAGGCCGATGATCTACCCGAGAGAGGCGAAAGATCATGGTACCGGGCAGTCGATCGAGGGAGCGCGCCGTCGCGGTGAAGTTGTGGTGGTGATTGATGACCTCATCACAACTGCCAAGAGCAAGTTTGCCGCTATTGATCCTCTACAAGAGGATGGCCTGCAGGTGCAAGACATCGTTGTCCTCATCGATCGTGAACAGGGTGGTCGAGAGCAGTTGGAATTGGCAGGTTATCACCTCCACTCCTTGCTTACCCTACGACAGATCGTTGGGACGCTTGCGCGTCTTGACCTGATCTCTGCAGAACAGCAGCAAGAAGTTGAGGCCTATCTGGCGGCCTAGTATCGTGTTTTCCGGAACGGGGAGGGATAGACTCTGCCACCTCAGTGATCTATCTCCTCCCCTCCCCAATCTATACTTATGATTTTAGGGAATTGGTTCGTACTGCTTTGCGATAGAAAGTATGCTAGTTTGCGTGAGGTAAGATTTTATCAAACTCTATTAGTGCAGCTCTAATGATTTCAGCCCCTATATCTCCCCATTCAACATATTCTGTGAAATTCACAGCTGGTATTAGCTTTCTTACTCCCATTTTTTTATAGTGTGGGTCAACATATTGCTCCCTTATCTCTTCAATAAGTGCAAAATACCTTAGCTGATAATAATGATCACCTTTTTCTATGTTAGGGTTATTTGGGAAGAAAACTTCAAGTGCACCAAGTAGTTTAAGATTAGAGATAGAAATGTCCGCTTGCTCATTAACTCCTCTATGAAGTGTCTGTTCTGGGCTCTCCCCTTCTTTGGGTGTTCCACCTGGAATGTGCCATGGAGTAAAATACCCGTTTTGTAGGTGATCCCTGATGATTACTACTTCCCTATTTCTTGTAAAGCAAACACCATAGACCTGCCAAATTGGATTGATGCCCTCGTAAGAATTAAGGGGTTTCCATATGGTTGTGACGAGACTGCTTTGCCTAACCAATTCTTGTTGGATCATTTTTTTAAATACTTTCTGTACTGAAATTATACAGTGTTGCTAGATATTATTTGGGACTGATTTTTTAAAAAAAGGAAACTGTGTGTTATGCAGTTTCCTTTTTTCTGGAATGAGAATACGGTCCTCTCAGAACAGCATTCTCGGCTACTGTCACATATTCTAGGTTGTCTATATGACTATTGTCCCTATTTCCATCCTTGTGGTGAACAACCCTATCCTCAGGTCTTGGCCCTAGAAATGCCTCAGCGACCAGGGTGTGGATATTGACACACCTGCGCATATGAACCCCGTTTTCAACTTTGCGCAGATCAACAAAAGGATAGTATCCACCTCTCTCCCTATACTGAGGTTTTAGGATCTCTACACACCTCCCGGCTACTCTACCGTGGTTGCTAACAAGGTAACCGGGCCACCCATCTATGGATTTCCACTCTTCGTCCATCCCTTTTCTCCTATCGTTTTATGTCTGTTTGTTTGGCAGGAACCTATTATACAAAACTGAACAACAAATTTCTTGCTAATAGTTGGTTATTTGTATGGGTAAATGTAGTATCTAGTTTACAGGTTTCTGGTCATTTGGAATTGAGGGCCACCTAACTGTTAGAAATAAACAGTCTTCTTCTACGACCCAGGAATGTGAAATACCTGCTGGAAAGTAGATATAATCGCCTTCTTTATCTAGAGTGATCCTCTCATTGCCAAAAATAACTGTATGTTTTCCCTTGATAAGAATCCCTAAAGTTTGAGCTTCCATGTTTAGAGCAGCCACTTCCTTGGTTTCACCAGCTTTGTGAATTCCCCATTTAATCTCTACCGCGTTTGTTTTAAAAGGCGAGGAATCCTCCATGAAATGTCCCATGATCCACCCGCGGTGGGAAGACGTCTCGTTACTGAAATTGCCTTTAAGAATGTTCATGATAAAAGTATAACTCTGTGATGTGGTAATGAAAATATCTTGGCTGAGCATTGGGGTCTAGAACCTACTTTATTCTCCAGGTAGAAATGAGACAAATGAGACAATATAAAAAGGAAATATGTTGTTTCATTCTCCAGGCTGTTTGGCTGGTTGTATCACAGAATGTTAGAACTGGATCTGAGAAGAGTATCCCAAGTCTCGTTATACGGTAGTTTATGAAAAGGAATGAAGCCAGTTCACACAGATTAAAGTAAGGATCTGCATAAACTGGCCTCGATTTCACTCTCCTCTCCAACGTCTCAGCACATGAACAAGCGGGAGCTTAGCTAATCTGGGTTGCAAGTCGCTTAGCAAGAGCTTGGCGCAATTCCCCGAAGGTCTTTACCTCCCTAGGAAAGGTAACGCGCAAACCACATGCTCGGCACAAAATAACATCGTGTGTTGCTGATGTCGTCCTGCGATCCATGAAACCCATACAATGCTTGTGAATACCGACGCAGCTGATGAGAGTGTCACCATCTCGACGATGGTCGACGAAGTACCCGTTAGTGGTATCAACTGGGTACTCCTCCAATAGATCCCCTTCATGTGTCAGCTTGATTGGCTCCAACGGAACGCTTCGAAGAATCTCATGGGATATGTCCTCGATGGCCTTCTCTCGGTCCCCAAATGTGTGTGCCACTCGTTGGAGTGCACAATCGAGCCATCCCGTTGCAACCCAATGAACGTGGCCCGATGGGTTCATCACTTGGAACGGGCACAGTATGTTGATTGGGTAGGTCTCGCCCGTTCTTCTGCCATCCTGATCAAGGTAGTTGCCACGCAATTTCCCAGGTGACAACTGCACCTGATCGAAGCCGGCGGCCTCAACTACATCCATAAGTACCCGCACCTCAGACTCTGAAAAGCTACCGGAGTCCCTCAGTTTCCCGGCATTGTCTCGAACGAGATCGACTAATCGCGCTGCTACATCCATTACGTCTGGCATTTCCTGCTCCTTTTTGTTAGAAAGTCCATCAACACAGAGCTCTCCCCAAGAACTTTGGCAAGTATAGGACAGGGCATTTTACAAGTCAAACTATGGGATGTTAACATAGCGGTTATGGATATTGAAGCTGAGAATTTAGAGAGAAAGTTTGAGTTTGATTGGCTGACCAGTTGGGAATTAGTGGGAACTTTCTTGGTTAAAAACTACTAGTTTTTTAAGCACAGCGTCAACTATCTCGGGGAATTCTGTTTTTCCAATGTCGGAGCCAAAATGTCCTTGATCCACATATTCATAATACTCAGTGCTTAGTTTCTCATGAATAAATCTCGCTTCAGTAATTGGGATGTATGGATCGTCTTGAGAAGCATACTGGACAATCCATTTGGTATTCTTCTTGATGGTGTCCCAATTCCAGGGCGAGTCAAAATAACCACTCAATTTTTCAGAATTATTACCCAAATCTGTATGAGAAGCTCCAACCAGGATGGCTCCTAAAAGTTTATGGGTTTCTAAATATCTCATAATAGCGACAGCGCCGGAAGAATGCCCCACTGCTATAGTATTGATACCAGCCTTAAGCTCTTTTTCAATGAAGGGTATCCATATTTCTTCTCTGGCCAATTCCGGATCTGGCATATTCCTTGCTGTGATTTCTATTCCAGATTCTTCCAACGCCCTTTTTATATAGGGATACCAGTTTTCATTAATATCAGTATTACCATTTCCGGGAACTATAGTTACGTGTTTTATCATAAGCAAATTGTACATTGCGAAGTTTGCTATGACAACAAAAAACCTTGGTTGAACGCGTGGGATGGGTTTGGAACTTTTATTTCAGATAAACAACCAATGCGATAAATATTAATAAACCCTCAAGCATCGATATTGGCCACGCTTTAATTAAGTAGATTTTCAATACTTCTTTATTTTCTTTTACAAGCTCGTGATTAGAATAGTGTCTAATTGGATATAACCAATTGATTTGTGGATAAACTTTGAATTTCTGTATCTTAAGTTTATAAGCCCAGTAACCGATGTCATCCAGTATAAGGTGTAAAAGGAGTGCAATTAGAAGTAATAAAGATACAAACGGCTTTGGGTGCAACAAAAGTAATAGTAGGGACCACATAATCGCTATTCCTAAGGGAGTGCGCGTAATATTTTGATGGTGTGCTTCTCCACTCTTTTTGGTAAACAATCCACAATAAAATCAATGTCAGGAAGATTCCCTGCTATTAGTATAGAAATAACTTCCGAATTATTTAGAATTACTCCAAAGTTTTGAGGTAGCTGCGTTAATAAATAAGAAGCGGCGAAGTGTCCTCCTGTCAACATATTTTGAGAGTACAAAATTACAGACTAAATGTCTAGTTTGGAACTGAAAGTAAAATAAGAAACAAGTGTTTTCGTATTTGGTTGAGCATGTCAGTCTAGAACCATTATATTCTCCAGGCTATTTTTTAAACAATTCATTTATGAATTCTAAAGCTACAGTGGCTGCATTACGGCCCGCGTATTCAATAGCTCTTTTTATTTCTGTATTATCTTTTAGTTTGAAAACCAATTCGTTGTCAGAAACTCCAAGGAAGGCAATAAATGGGACTTCTTGCAACTTACATATTTGTGCAATGTACGCACTCTCCTTATCCTCAACATCGTGTTGAAATAGTTCCCTTTTCTTATAAATCAATCCATGTTCCGTTGTCCATGTTTCGTTAGACCCAATAACCCCTTCTGCAATAGTAGGATTTCTGTATTCTATTGAAGTAGCCCATTTATCTTTAGTAAATATGGGATCTAGTCTTACTTTTGTTAATACCTTTTTAGCCAAAGATTTTAAATCCTCAGATATTTCTATTGATTCATGCTTTACATCTTCAGATAACCTATAAAATCGTATTAGATGTTGGACTTGAGCATGTTCAGAAGAGGATTCGTTTTCGTATGGGTTGTACATTATTCTATATTTTGTTCCTATAACAACATCACCAGGTAGAAGTGCTTCCGAATGAGAACCACAACTACCGGTCTTTATAATAAAGTCAGGATGATAATTTAATATAATAGATTCTGTACTTGAAGCAGCGTTAGCAGGTCCGCAATGCGTATGAAGTAAAACTATCTCATTATTATCAATTTTTCCGGCGTAAAAAAGACGTTTATTGTTCTCTTCTACACTTAGGTTTAAACTTTCAAAATATAGTTTAGATTCTCGTGGTAAAGATACCAGCAACCCTATTTTCATACCATTATTTTAACATCTCGTGAAATCATTAAAGGTCTAGATTTACTTTGTATTAAAGGTTTGCCCATTCTGGCCGGGTAGTTGGGAATTAGTGGGAACTTTTATTAGTAATTAAAGTCTCGGAAGTAACTCTTTGTAGCGTTGTATTTTTTTCTGTTTGGTCATCATTGCATATCTTGGGGAAGAGGATGGGATATCAACTATTTCAATCTCGGGTTTTAGCAGTAACGTCTCTTTGAAACGATTTCTAAACATTTTTTCTACATACTTACTTGTTAAATATATCTTTTCGATACGATTTTCAGAAATTATTGAGTTTATTCCATCAATGTTATAAGTGATATTGAATAGATTAATATCTAGGTTGCTGTTTTTTCGCCTTTCACAAGAAAGAATTATATCTGTTAAAGCCATTTTTAAGTCTATGAACAGTTGCTGTTGTTTTTCCCTAGTATCAAAAGTCCTGCTATAAACAAACTCCATTATTGGCCAAAACTGATTGCGCCCGTTAGCATAAAACCAGTCATATGGATTTGATGGCTTAGTTACAAAACTTCCAATCATCAAGTATTTAGTTTTTTCAGGTATAAAATCGCCAAAAGGATGTATTTCTATCACAAAATCATTATAGCTTAGTTCCAAAGCACCTATTACACTATGCTTTTTATGCAGATATAGAACTTGTTGTTATGATGAAAAGTGTTGATTTTTCAATCTGGCTGGGGGATAGGGATTCGAACCCCAATACACGGGACCAAAACCCGTAGTCCTACCATTAGACGATCCCCCACTGATTAAACGGAACAACTGCAATTATATCAAAAAGATCAAAGTTAAGGGCATAAATACAACAAATGTGGCAAGCTCGTACTTGATGTTTTGTGTAAGGAAGTTTTGGAAAACCTTGTCAGAAAAGGGCCAAAGCAGTTTTCTTTCAAACACTAGGGCATCCATAGAAAGATGTATTGCATAACAAAGCAATGGGATGAACGAAAACCTTGTAAGAAGCGTGACAATCAGGAAAGGTAGAATACTTACAGGGTAGTGCAGAGGAGTAGCATTTTTGGCTTGACCAGTTTGGTAACCTTTCGGATCTTCTAGAAAGGACCTTGTATGACGAACCGTTTCAACGGGGTGAAAAATAATGTGATCCAGATCAAGAAGTACGCCCGCACCTAATGACATAGCCAAAACCGCTGTCGCTATATCCGAACCTGACGCCTTGGATATTGCTAGAACTACGGTCGTAGCTAACAAATGTGTTGTGATAAGCATTACTAAAACTTACTTAATAGGTTTTTTACAAACGCTATTGGTAGTTCAAATAGCACTACCCTCTTGCTCTTATACATACTTTCAGTGAAGAAGCAGATATGTGTGCAAAAGCATCTGTCCTTTTCAATCTGCTTTAATTCATCTTGGTACGCCTTGGTATTCATCATCTTTGAGATGTCATAATCATAATCTCTGATATTTCCTATCACTTTCCTAAGTTCGCATTGCTGAACAGTGCCATTGTGATTTAGAGCAAATATGCTTCTACCTGCCAGGCATGGCATTGGCCAATCTTTTTTACTAACAAAATTGTTGTATTGGGTCTGGTAAATAAAGCGCATGTTGGCTTTGGCGAGTGCGCCATTGAGTTTCCTGGTCAACCAAGATCCTCCTCTGCGCTCCCAAATATTGTTTTGGTAATCAAGAAGTCTTGCGTAAAGAGTCTTAAGTTTTTGCGTGTGTACATCTTTTGTTTCATTGTTCAAAGGTTCCCCACGAACAATTTCGAAATAATGGCCATTGATGAAATCAATTTTCTGATCTATGAAGTAATTCATCAGATCACCAAGACCATCTATGCTCAGATGCGATATTACTGAGTTTATATGTATAGACAAGTTTGGATAATCTTTTTTTATCGCGCCAAGTTTTTTCAAAGTTTCCACTGCCTTTGGAAAAGTACCGGGAACGCCTCTGATTGTATCGTGTACGTCACCAACCCCATCTATAGAAAAATACATGTTTACATCCATTTTAGGATCGATTGCCAGTAGCTGTTTGGTCTTTTCTATGACGATATCTCCTAATGTGCCATTCGTTGGTATACCCACGCCCAGGATATGATTATTCTCCCTAAATGTCTTTACTACCTCTACGATGTCTTCCCTTAAGAAGGGTTCACCGCCCGATATCATCAAGAGTTGAAAATTCGGGGTATTTTTCGAGATCTTTTTTATTTCTTCAAGCGTGAGTTCGCCTTGTGTGTTTAGGTTCTGCCAGTTGAAACAATGTTGGCAGCGAAGATTACATCTTGAAGTAATAAAGAATATGACTTGGTTTAGCTCTACGGGGGAAAATGGCTTCTTTATCATGTCTGTTATTCGTTTAAACATGTTGCTCCTTTAAAAATTTCCTTCTTCCGGCAATTCTGTAGTGTAGCAATAAATACTCATATATACAATGTGCCTCTAGCCTGTTTTCGCAGAACTTAGCAATGTTTTTGACACACCATAAAACTGGCGGATTGAAAACAATCCTGTCTATAAGATCCAGTTTGTTTGCTTTATCATCTCTTGCGAGCGGTGGAAGATCATCCTTTTCTATGATCTTCTGCCCCAGGATCACTGCACTAGCACCCTGGTAGGCCATCTTTTTCATACTGCTTTCTAAAGTAGTGATGTGATAATGGTATGCCACTGCATCTTTGTTATATCTAAGTTCCAACCCTTTCTTTGTGAGTCTATGT
>JBAZBO010000015.1:0-14879 GCA_041671425.1 Patescibacteria group bacterium
TTCTACCGGTTTCCAATACTGCGAAACATACTCACCAGAATCAGTCATATTCTTAGCTATTTTTGCGTATATGGCCTCATCCCAAGGTATTAGGTGATTTCTACCCAAACCTGAAAAAACCAAAATAAAGGCAGTCAATGCTATAACCAAGAAAGACAATCTTGACTTTGTCAGTCTGGCCAAGATACTCCTCACTGTGACACCCTTTTCCAATAAACCAACGCTTATGGAGAAATACAGGGTAATGATGATCCAAAAGAATTCTGATTTGTACGAGTAGAATATGCCTGCAATAAACCACCCCAGTAATGCTGAAAAGATCGCCGACGAGAGCAACACTTTGATACGGTCATTGGACCTAAGCGCAGTGTATAAGGGAACCACAAGCAAAAGCACTACAAAAGATACCAGCAGCACAAATCCCACAATTCCGGTCTCTGATAAGGCCTCTCCCCATATTGTATGGGCTGGAACCCTGGTGTTCAAAGCAGCAGGATCCCTCCCAAAGTATTCAGCGGCAATATCTGTTTGCGAGAAATGCTCAAAGAACCCACCATATCCCCCACCAAGGAATGGATATTTCTCGAAAATCTGGTAGGAACCCTTAAGAAGCATTATGTGGGAGTCAAACGAATCTATTCGGTAGTGGAACTGATCTTTGATGAATTTCCTAAACGGACTTGTCCTATCACTGTACTCCCAAAAAAAGCCTGCAAATAAGATCAATATAACAACACCCAAACCGACTAAACCTTTTTTACCTACCTTCCTGAAAAGAAGCAGGGAGATAAAACTCAATGAGGACACTCCTGCAATGATCCATGCGGACCTTGAGTTAGTCAGGAATAGTATTCCCGTCATGAGAATCAGCATTGCTAGATAGATTAGCCTTTTCCTCTTTTTTGTGGCAAGGAAAAAAGCACCTAGTGGTGGGATAAGTGCCGCAAGCAAGGCACCAAAATGATTCACATCCCAAAACGTTGCCCCAAGTCTGGGTATATTACCAGGGATATTCCAAAGGGCACCAATTATATGTCCGGTTTTTAGGTAATATGCAGCCTGAAAAACACAGAACAGACATAGAACTGCTGCTAGATACATATAGAACCTCAAAACCTTGAGCGGCCTTTCGATGTCACCTCTGAAATAGCGGTATAAGGCCAGAACAGAGGCCACAATACAGGTAAAGAATCCATACAGTGACAAACTAGAATATAAGTTCTTTGAGAAATAGATCGAGAATCCGGAAACCACCCAAATAAGCGTCAGAATCAAAACAAAAGGATCCTTGAAAAAGGTTAACTTTTCCTTAAATGTCTTATTAGTCTTAAAGAATGCTAAAACTCCGTAGCACAAGAAAGCTAGCATGAACAATCTGATTGGCAGAACGTCCCATTTAAAGATACTGAAGAGTTCCTTATGAAGCAGCACCGACAAGACGAGCATCACAAACACACTAAGATCAAAATTGGTCAGCAACAGCGCAAAAGATGCGATAAACAGAATGATCAATAGTAGGATCTCAGGGTTCATAGGAGGCTTTTATATACTTCCAATGTTTTCTTGGCCGCAGTCTTCCAAGTATACTCTTCGAACATATCCTTGTTTATCTGTGGTCTGGGGGCAAAATACTCTTTCTCCAATGCATCAATCATAGAGCCAACATCGTCAGGCTTACAGTAGGAAGCGTACTTCCCAAGATATTCCCTAGCCCTATCCCCACTGGCAACAGCATTGGTGCCGCAGAAAAGTGCTTCCAAGCTCGTAAGCCCGGTAGTCTCAAACCAGCTTGCTGAGATACAAACCTTGGCATATTTATAATAAGCAGGCATATCCTCATAGGGAACTTTGTGAATATGATGCACCCAGGAATTTTCACGCAGCATCCCATCAAAAATTCGCAGGTATTCTTTATGACCCCTGGAATTCTTCTGCCCAATGAATAGAAGCTGGATGTCCTTCTTGGTTCTTTCTCTTAGGATCTCCAAAGCCTTAGTAACATTCAGTTGATTCTTCCTGGGCTCTATTCTACCTATGCAAACCACATAATCCTGGAAATCCAACGGGTTTTTTAAAGCTCCCAAATTCTTAAAGTGCTCAGAAACACCATTCGGGATTTTTACCCACTCAAAGCTGGCTTTGTAAGTCTCTTTCAAATCCTTGGCTTCCTTCTCGGTCTGGACCAACACTCTATCCGACAACGAAAGTACCTTTTTATGCATATTTTCCAAACCCAAGACCACACTGCCAAGGGTAACAGCAACTTTCTGAGGATCCGCAAACATTCGGTAGAGGTTTTTCAGAGTATCCCTATGATGTTGGTCTTTGAACATGGCCCTCGAGATACGCCTAAAACCAAAGGCATACTCATCATCGTATTTCTTTACCTCTTTCAAATTGTGGTGGATAGGAGAAAGTACCACAGGCTTACCTGCTTCTTTTGTTTTCTTTACATAAAAATAGGTCTCGGGCGTCCAATCAAGCTGGAATACGTGCACAATATCATACAAGAAAGGGTCAAAGTCCAAACCAGACTTTATATCTACTTCCACACCCAGCTCCTTCAACTCCATGGCAGTATTTTCTATCTGCACCCTATCTCCTCCACCAACCTTCAAAAGACCTATCCTCCCCAGCATCAGAACTTTCATATATTTAGAAGTTCCTTATATAAATTCTCGTAGCCGTCCAAAAATCTTTCCATTGTGAAAAGCTCCGCTACCCGCTGCACGGCACTTTCTCTTAGCTCTGCAAACCGGTCAAAACGCATATAAAGATCATACATCTTCTCAGAAAGTGCCAAGGCATTTCCAGTTTCAAAATACATCACCGTTGGGCCACCTACTTCTTTTAGTACATCCAGATCAGAACAGATAACAGAAATACCCGAAGCCATAGCTTCTACGAGCACCAGACCAAAACCCTCGGCTAAGGAGGGAAAAAGGAAAGCATCAAATGTGGAGTACAACTTTATCAGGTCAGCATCCTCAAATCTGCCTGTAAAAAACACTCTCTCCGTGATACCAAGTTCCGATACTTTGGCTTTTAAAGATCCTTCTAGTTCACCACCGCCTGCTATCACCAGAAAGACATTGGAAATATCAAGCTTTCTATCCTCAGAACTCTTCAGGAACTGAGCAAACGCATCCAAAAGCACATCATGGCCCTTCTCTTTAGTTAGTCTGCTAATGTTTCCAAATATAAAAGCATTTGAGGGTAGATCTAGTCTTTCCAAGATCTCGTGCCTGTAATCTCTCCTCTGCAATTCTCCTACAGAAAACCTAGCTGTATCCAAGCCGTTGGGAATAACCTCGAGTTTTTCTTCTTTAATACCTTCCAACTGTTTGATGTATTTTCTAGAATCAGTAAGAGCAATTTCCCTTGACGAGAACTTATTGACTAGAAACCTGTACACAGCGGTATCAACCTTTTTCTTTAGACCTTCTATCTGCCATTCAGAGATTGGCGTATGGGTATGAGTGATCCTCGCGGGCGTGCCGGAAAGTGCGCCTGCTATCAAAGCATTTACTGAGGCCTTCAGCTCATGAGAATGCATTATCTCTATCTTTTTGGATTTCAAAAAACGGGAGAGGGCAAATATATACACAGGATCAATATCTAGGCTGGGGGTCTTTCTCGTAACATCAGCACCCAGATCGGAAAAGAGCTGTGCCAGCTTTCCATCGGCACACCAGACAAAAAGCTCATGACCTCGGTCAATCATACCTTTAGCCAGGTCCAGGGTGTGCTGTTCCATGCCTCCTATATTTCCCGAATTCAAAACATACAGGATCTTCATTTCTTTAGATGCGTACCAATAAGCTCTAGAAGCTTCTGGGTCTTTCCGTCCCAGTTATTCTCACTTGCTACAACCTGCCTCGCCTTGATCTTAGCGTCATTATCTTCCATTACCGCTTTTTTCACGTTCGTAGAGAATTCAGCTTTGTTCTTTGAGATATAGCAAACATCTCTGAAAGGGGCATACGCCGGAAGATCAGTAACCACTGTAGCTAAACCACTCGCAAGGGCATCATGGAACTTGACCGGGAAGCATCCACCAACTGTGTAGTCATTTAGTCTGTAGGGAATGATGTAGGCATCAAAACCAGCATAATAGTATTCCAGGATCTCATAAGGCCTGGAACCAATCAGATAGATATTCTTCAGATCAGACAAACCCACGCCACCCAAGGAGGCACCCTTATCTTTCAAAGCCATTTGTCCGATCAGGACAAAAGAGATAGTTGGGTTATTCTGAGCAGTAAGTTTCATAAGCTCTGCATCAAATTTATATTCATCCAAAGCGCCTGCGAAACCTACTCTTGGTCTTGGGATGACTTCCAAATCTTTGGGAAGCTTCTTTTTAAGTGCACGGGAATTCTTGAATTTCTCGTAGTCACCAACATTCGGTGTGAAATAAACGTTGGGATTGTACTTCTTAAGTTTCTCAACCAGCAAAGGCGTGGTAGCAAATACCAGATCGGCCTTTTCTGCCAGATATTTCTCCTGCGATCTGACCTTTTCCTTCTTCTCAGGGGTATCGTAAAGCGGAAAACTCTCATAATCATCTACGCAGTCATATACCAGAAAATCATGCGGGACATTTTCAAGGTAATTTTGGATCTGTGGAATTTCCACATGATAGATCCAAAGAACTGTCTTTCTGTCTGTATTAAAGTATTCCTTTGCCAAACTGGCAATCCTAGAGGCATGATTCTTGGATGTGAGATCGGTAAAAGGCAGAAGGTTTACTGGTGTATAGACAACTGCCCCCACCTCATCCTTCTTGGTCTGCGTCAGCAATCTTCTGACCGGCCACAATTTCCTGCTAATCTGCCTAAAAAACACCCGACCAGCGTTTATGGGAGGATCTACAAAAAGGACAGTGTTCCCAAGCTTGGCTAACCTGGTCATAACGTGTTTCTTATTGGTCCAATTGGGGAAATCCCACAGCTGATTTGAGAGGCAGATAATGTTGTAATTATCCGAAACGGTCGCCATTTCGTATATTTTAGCATCAATCGGGGTATAACGGGCAAAAATCAAAGGGCCGAGGGACACTTTTGGTGTTCTCTAGCCCCGAGGCAGCTCAGCCGACACAACTCACGATGAATTGTCTGACCTCTGCCAGATAGTTTATGGTAGCCGTCTCACTGAGTTCCAAACTATAAGCCAAAGGCTTGGTCTCAATGATAATGGGCACCACACTTGGGGTTCCAGCCAGACAGCGAAGCGTATAACTCAGTATCTCAGACACTGCCCAACCCCAAGGCTCGTTCCGAGGTGGCTGAAAGTGGAACTCCCTCACCACATCCGCCTCAAACACTATCCGAACAAGATCCAGATAGGAGGTGTTGAGGTGCTCCAGAATAGAGGGGCCGCCATCGTGGGCCTTGCGCAGTACGTGCCACGGATCCCAAGCCACACCATGGGGATACTGCAAAAGCTCATCAACCGACCTCAGTACATGTCCCATTTCAGGGTTGATCTCTACCAAGGGATCCCCCCAGCGGTGAGACGTTACCTTGGCATTTGGACAGTGCTCAGCGAAACGGCGCTCGAGAGCGTCAGAACGCTCCCTACTCCCAAAGAGCATCTTGTCCAGAGGCCCATTCCCCCATCTTCCTTCGTAGAAACCGAAGCGGGGGTCGTTGAAGGCGAAAACCTGGTCAAAGGACTCAAGACCCAGAAACGGCAGAAACTGGCCTCCATCCAGCTCAGCCTCATCGATGATACGCGCCACCCTTGAAGAGGCACCCCACAGATAGGAGTGCGGCAACATCGATGCAACGCTGACGTATATCCCTCCACGCATTGTACCTACTCCTTACTCACTAGAATAACCTAGAGTATACAGTAGCTTGTTTGAAAGTCAAAATTCGCAAATAGAGAAAAGATTTGTCAGGATTTGGTGGCTATGATAAGCTGCTGATCTGCTGACCAGATATTACTTGTTCTAAACCTAAACAACCTACTTGAATCTACAGCATTCCTAGCACCGTTTATCTGATTCGAGGCCTTATTCCCAGAAGTCCTGAGTAACATCCTACCGAGAGGAAAAAGGATCTTTCTCCCTATAAAACTGTAGGGGCCAAAACCACAGACCTCATGGGCAGTTATTTTAAATCCTCCATTCCTTATCAAATTCTCAAGCTCAGAGAAATTCATCTCCGAACAATGAGTAGGATCCGTATTCCTAACCAATAGTGTTTTATTCGGTGTGGTCAAGACAAGCACACCCCCACTTCTGATGATCCTTTGTACTTCCTTAACAACCTTTTCAGGATTTCGTAAGTGTTCTATCACCTCGTTCATGATAACCACATCAAAAGACTCTTGTCTAAAAGGTAATTTTTCCAGATCGTTATGTTCAATCACATTCAATCCATCCTTTTTACAAGATTCAACTGCAAATGCATTACTCTCAATGCCGCTTTTATTTTTCACGGAGCTAGGAATAAGTTTCAGAAGGGTACCCAAACCACAGCCTATATCCAATACCCTCTTATCCTCAAAATCGACGAGCTCCAGGATACGCCTATGATCTAGACGGGCAGTGGATTTGAATCCATACGCCAAGCGATCATAGTATTTTTCTGTGTATTTTTTATCAACAGTATCAGCCATCAGACTGTCTCCGAACTGTTACCGACATTCATACAAACTTCACAAGCTTTACTAAGAAGACCAAACTTCGTCAATACCCGCCTTACATTAAACACCAGCTCACTGTCTTTGACAGACCAAAGCCATTTTGTGTCCACAAATCCCCGATCGTATATACCATGCCATATTCCATCAAAAAATACTATGCCTATAATCTGCATCAAGACCGATACTGCAAATAACATCAAAAATACCCCCTTAAACTTCAAGAAATGTACAGAACCAACAAATGGTACAAGAAGGAGTGTAAGAAAGGGAAGTATATCTGATGCCATTCTGTATCCGTAGGAATAACCGCCATACCAATGCTTCCACCTACCCATAAGCATGGTATAAAGAAAAATAATGCAAAAGTACAAGAAATACTCTATCTTCCTTTGTTTTAAAGCCATCACAAAACCAATTAGCGAAAACACAAAGATGGGTGAATATATAAGAATACCCTTACTAGGCGAAAGCCAAAGTCCAAAAAAACCCTCCGGAAACCTACCCCGCCACTCAGTGAAGATCTGGGAAGCATAACCTTGATTTGATATGTCACCATAGAAAGTTTTGTTGTACCAGAAAAAGAAAAGCACAACGGGTACAAGCCCCAGCAATATTTTCGGAACAAACCTCAAATTCTTCGTAAAATACAAGACTACAAGAAATAGGAACGGAACAAACAAAGCGGCAGTTGGTCTAGAAAGGACTGCCAAGCCAAGCGTGAATGAAGTCCAAAGCCATCTCTTCTCGTAAAGAAAATATAGACCCAGAATAGTGAACAGCTGGAGTGAGCCATGCTGCCATAGGGCTTGGGAGATCATCGAGAGGTTTACGGTGCCAAAAAGATACACACCAGTAATAAGCAGGGCTTTCTTTCCATCAAGTGCAAAGTGCTTCTTCAGCAACAGATACATAAACCCTCCGGAGAAAGCCACTATCAAACTAGACGCTATATGAGCCAGAAAAGTTATATTCTCAAATGTAACTGGTAATCCCAACATTAATGGGAGGAAATAAACAGGCACAGAAAGAAGACCCGAGACTAGAGTAAAAGCCGAAACGTAATGCTCTCCGACTTTTTTGAAATAAAAAGGTGTGAGACCTTTCTCAAACGATTTATCATCCGGGTGAGGATATTTCTCCTTTATCGTTTCATAGTACTTATCTGCATACATAGTGTCGTCTTTGATAATTGACACAGGTAAAAACATTGCTGGTAGGGTGTCCTCAGATTGGATCGCCAAAGTATTTAGGCCGGTTTTATAAGCTACCAGCCAGGAGAGGAAAAAAGCGAAGAAGGACAATATTACTATTTGCCAAAAAATCTTTGCCATAAAGACATAATATCAGAATTATGGTATCTAGGGCTTTTGCATACAGGACAGTATCACTTCCTTACCGTAAGCCTCTGCTATATGAGTGGTCTTTGATCCTATCTGGAAAAATGAGAATCCAGCGCCACACGACCAAAAAACTTTATAGTCCTTGATACAACCAGGAGCAGGGTCTTTGAAAATCACTTTGTATTTGCAGTATTCCCTTCCCTCACATTCTTTCTTTGTTTCATCAGTTACATTACCAGGCTTTATACCGCAACTAGATCCATACGATGAAGATATAATATGTATATCGGGTTTGTGGTTTTGCACTCTATTCGACCTTATTAGCATAAATAGTGTTGTTACGAGTATGAAGATTACATGAACTATATATAGTCTATGAGAAACCCAAGCATATAGTTTTTTAAATAATTCGGAAAACTTATCTTTTGAATAAGCATAGTCAAGTCTGAATATAACTAGAAGCAAGAATAGAGATACCCATGCTTGAGATGCCACTAGACTGACGCTCTTTAGCAAACCAATATTAGGTACAAGTAGTGTAAGATCAAAAATCTTGAGATAAAGAGGCTGATCATACATATTTTGCGTGGTCACTCCGTAGAAGGGGAACATATGAGCTACTGTTACAAAGTGGAAAAGAATTAGAGAAAGATTATTGCTAAAGGCTGCCATAGCAATCAGGGGTATAACAGCATACTGCGGGGCAACCGCAGGTGAAAAAGCTAAAGACGCAGCTAGATATAAGGGCAGATACTCATTCCTGCTCCCCCATTTTCTTGAGGTAATAAAGCCATATAACGAAAGAAAGAGAATATAAAAAAAAGTATAATCTTTGAAAACGGGCATCCAACTAAAATTTGCCTTTACAAAACCCTCCGGGAGAAACAAATCTAGAAGGGGGGTTATGAATGAATGCTGATAAACACTTCTATAGTTGATCACATGTGTAACAATTCCTTTTAGAGCACTATCAATAACATCCGGGTGTCTCGAAAGTTCTCCGACAAAACCGCCAACAAAGATCAAATATATAAGGAACGTAAACAATGCTTTTTCTTTTAAGGATATACGTTTATCATTATTGCCAAACAATAACCAAATTGGAAAAAGGAAAAGTATATGCTTCGCCATCAGTGACAAGCCAAAGAATATTGCAGAGAGACAATACTTGTACTGTGAGGGGTTTTTCCAATTTTTCTGATACAAGCCCCATCCTATAAGACCAAACAGTATCGCCATATTATCGTGTTGACCATGTGAACCAGATATCAGTATGGAGATACTGCTAGCTATATATATAAAGGCTGCATTTTTACCGAACAACTTCAGAATAAATAAGAAGAGCAGGCAGTCAATAATTGCAAGTGTGATTGCAATATGATTCTGAAAATCCGTAACGCTTGTTTTGCCAATTTTCTCACCAAATATACGAACTGCGCCAAGAACATGGTACTTTATTGGACCATAGTTGTATCTCTCAGTACTTGCATAAACACTCTTGTCCTGAACATACAATTGAGAGTTTAGGTAATTTGAATACATATCCTCGCTATGACCAATATTACCCACATAAACCCTAATGAAAATTTGAAAACACAAAAAAATGCATACCGCAGAGATTTTCAATATAGATCGAAGAACTTTACAAGTCTTAGTACTTGTCATACTTGGTTCCCAAAAATAACTTTGGAAGCAAACATCCCATTTTTAACAGCATTATTTACATCCCTGTTTGTCCCCACACCCATAGCAAAGTTGACCAAATAAACGTGGGGTAAAGGGACATTATAAACAGACAGTTTGTCACTATAACCCTTATCCACAACATGCTGTGCATCTATAAACTTTGACACATTGTAATCAACCACATCGCTTTCACAAAAGTCTGGGAACATCTTCGTAATACTGCTCATAATCTTGCTGAAAATAATGTGATCTTCTTTTCCATACAACCCGCTTTTACTATCCAAGTACATACCCACATAGTAGACATTTAGACCTTTATACTTGCTCTTATCAATAAAGTTTGTGTGTTGTATAAAAACTGAAAAAGGCATTTCTTTATCACACATGTTTATCCAGTAGTATTCAGTCAAATCTTTTCTCGAGGTAAACAGAAGACATAAAACGCTTACGTAATCTATAGATTTTAGTCTACGTTCATAGATTTTATCGACAGCATTACGAACCAGACTAGAAAATACAGAAGAAGAAACGGCACAGATGACCTCATCAAACGAGCTAACAATACCGCTATAACTAATTTCAACACAATCCAAACTTTTCACATACGTTATTCTTTCTACCTCTGAAGAGACCAATACCTTTCCTCCCATCTCTCTAAACCCATTCTCAAGCTCTTTAATGAGAAGATCCATTCCGCCATCTAGATACCATAACTGTTCTTCTACTCCCGAACGAGAATTGGACCTCTTGTGGACTCTCGCGTGAAACCAAACCATTGAAACATTCCGATAGAATTTGTGGAATTTACCCTCTAGGAGGGGCCCCCATATGTACTTGTATACCTGTTTGCCATAATACTTGTTTATCCATTCATAAGCAGAAACTTTATCAAAGGTGCCTTTAAACCTTATTACCTTCAAATACAAAGAGAATGCAGCAAAGCGAGCCCTAGAGATGATATTCAACAAAGGAAGTCTAAGCATCTCCCCGGGGGTAGAAAATGGGTAAATCTTTCCATTAGAAAATACTCCTATCTTTGTATTACCCCAAATAATTCTCTTTTCTAAACCAAGTTCCCTAACTAAGGAAAGAAGATCATCATCGCCACTGAAAAAATGATGATAAAGTTTCTCAACTTTACAACCTTGGATATCTACACAGGAGGCCTGACCACCCAAAAATTTTTCCTTCTCAAACAAAGTTACCTCAGCATTGTCTTCTCTATCCTTCAGGATCCTATATGCTGCAACCAACCCCAAGATACCACCACCCACTATAGCAACTTTTACTCTATGCTTAGTCATCGGTTTTGTTACCAAATGAATATTTTGAATTGAGAGAATACTGCAACACTAGAACAAAGAACATAGTCATAAGTTTGCTGACTAGCACCTCAATACCAAGTTTCTCATGAAATACATAAAGCAATAGAGAACTAAGAATATAACCGCATAAACCTACAGAATAAAACTTAATAAATCTACTTCTAAGAGCGTCACTCACTTTGAAATTTAGTTTTGCGTTCCATATGAAATTGTTTGTAATTCCAACACTAACACTTATTAAATTCGCAAGTTGATAGTGCATGTCTAGGACCTTTACAAAAACATAGAACAGGGCATAGTTTAGGGAAACGCCAGTTAAACCAATGGCAGTGTACAAAAGGAACTTTCTATATTTTTTGACTGCCGCTCTTATTATGTCTTTCATCTACTATCTACCCCCAAGACTTGGAAAACACATGAATTAGTGAACTGTTTTACCAACTTAAGGTTTTTACTTCCTGCAAAGATTTCAGCATCACAACTGCCAAAAACTGCCAAGAATTGGCTGTTCATTTCTACTAGGCTCATCATACCCTCTTCCGTATTTAGAGCATTTGTAAACACTTCTGAATCAAAATTCGTCTCTGATAAGTCACGAATATTTATTAGGCGTCTTTGATGGACAGGAAGCCAAAAAACGGCTTCTAATACATTACCATATGGATAGACAACAAAGTGTGCATCCTCAGGAGTGCTTTTGTTTAGGTAAGAATATACCTCAGGAACGTGATCGATCTTCAGCACTCTTACAGGTACAAAGGTTTCCATCAAAGTAACCAAAGCTACACATATACCAATTGCTATCAAGGCTTTTCTACCATTTTTGGGCAGTTTCTCATATACAAAGTCAATGTTATGAGCTAGAAGTATCAATAATTGAAGTAAGATAACCACTGCAATTCTGGACGTAACCCGAAACATTGGAAAAAACCTATACATTAAATATCCAGGCGTAAATATCTTTAGTCCGGATATTGTAAAAAAGGGTGGCAATGTGAACAAAAATAGAAGAGTGATATTCAATAGGTAAAAAAGGGCTCTCTTTTTCTTTTCCTTACCAGCATGACGGAAAACATAACCAGAGCTTATTGCCATAGAAACAAGTAAAACCGATCCAAAATAGCTGCCAGCGTGTTCGTCGTGAAAATAGTCATCGGAAAGGAAATAACCTGTACCTTCTATCTTTGAAAGAACGCCTCTGGCATATTTTCCCAACCAGGGATTTTTTACTGAAGGCAGAGCGTAATACCAGGGTCGGGAGCTAAAGGAGAAGAAATCCTCATACGGCCTTCTCAGGGTTTTCTGGGTAGTTTGAGTTAGATCAGCTTTAAGGTAATTATCACGAACGTAGGGATAAAGTGCAGCAGAAATCAAAACCCCAGAGAACAAGAGCACAAGAAAATAACGTTTCACACAACCCAAGCTTAAACTCCTGGTGAGCAAACCAGAGACCGTGTAAACAAAAAGCAAAAGCAATATGATAAATCCACTATAGTTGGAGATCAGGGTGAATGTGAGTATACACAAACTTATGAGAAAGGCCGGTTTAAATCCCTTTTTGTCTTTGTATTTTTCTAAAATTAAGACAAACAATGGAAAAACCCAAATTTGGGATATATCTAGATGGACACCCAGATGGATCCACATATAGGATGAAAACGTGAAAACCAGTGAGTAGATAAAGGGGTTTTTATGCTTCTTAAAAAGTAAATGACTACAGAAAAGTGTGATAGCGATTGTAAGAAAGATAAGAAAATTGTAAAACCATGGTCCAAACCACCTAAGTGCATAAGAGACAAACGTCCATATAATGGGTTGATTGGTTAGCCATGGGTGCAAAAGCCCATCGAAAATACTAGCATAGTGATCAGAAAACTTTTGGATCATCTGACCAGACAATGACCCCCATAAGAGAAGATATGTTTGATCCGAAAAACCGCCCAGAATATACATAATCACCTTTTCCTTAAGCGTTCTTCAGTTAATGCCAAGGTAACCTGCCAGATGGCAAAGAACAAAAGAGTGATGTACATCCAAACAGCTGCTCTTTCTGAGACAGAAGCAATACCAAGAACCGAAAAAATAACAAGGGCAACTAAGGAAGAAGCCGCTATAGAAAGCAAAAAACTAGGTTCTATCAAGGATCTAAATGCAAAAATAACCATGACAAAAAGAACAATAAACAAGAACAGATCGCTTCTAGTAAAAAAAACGTCCATTGATGCAAGAAAGAAAAATACCACACCCGGATTCCCCTTTAACCATAGTAATACAGGAGTAACTTGTTTCATACTATCTTCTTCTCCTAATCTCCCAACGGATTGTGTACGCAAAAAAGCATATCAAGACAAAGGTTGCTAAGGTAAGTCCTATGTATAATAATCTCTGCGGATAATACTCCAAAATCAATCTATAGTTTGAACGTCCACTCATATCATCAGGAGAGATGCTCCACATGTTGGCGTAACCATTCACTATTTGATGCGTAGCTCCAGCCACATATTCACTACCTAATGTCTCAAATATAGACCCGTCGATATAATCCTTTTCAGCTATTTCCTCACGGATATTACTCCCTGGATATTCAACCACTTGATATCTCTCTGATCCGGATCGTAAAAGAGTTCCGAGAATACGATCAATGAATTCCCCAAAACTCCTCATGTGTGTTCCTTCCTGATCATCATCAGCAATATAAAGCTTCCAATCGTTATTGAAGTTCTCACTAAAAATCAGATTATAAGAATTTGTAGCATTGCTAACGTCTATGTAATATTTTGTGGGGTTAACTCGACGAAACAGGATTTGTGGTACATATGACATGTCTTCTATATCAAGTTTAGTGAAGATAACATCTGGACTGATATTCGGTAGAACTTCAACATTTTTTATATTTACACCAAAATTCTCTTGATCATTTGGGAAATATGAAAAGACTAGAAATGACTCATTCATTCCAAAATCTGCATTTACCTTAAGCTCAAAATGTGTATAGCAGTCGGCACTTTTGACCCCAAAACAACTATATGTAGGATAGAGATCTGATATTAAAACCATTTCTGATTTCTTCTCAGTTTCCACACCAAAATCCCAGTCATAATCGTTGGGACCCTCTATATCTCCCACCAGATACACCTTCAACCAACCCGCAGCGAGAGAATAATCAAAGGACACGTTATAACTACCCCTCTCTTTCCAATCCAACAAAGGAACGTAGCTAGAGAATGAATCAAGCGTAGAGGATACAACAGGGTTAATTCCAAAACCACCCCCCTCGATTCTAGCGAAACCAATAGGGTCAAATACAACATCACCCTGCGCAAGATTATCGTAATTGGCTGATAACTCAAGGTCAAGAAGATATACCTTACTCTGCTCAAGATAGACTTCAGGAAGTGAGGCTCCAATACCAAGTCTCGTAAAGCTTTGTGAAATAATGGGGGTCTGGGTTTCTTTTTCATAAAGTACATATCGACCCCCAAAGCTATCCAGCGAGAAAGCATCTCTCAAGAGGACAGAGTACAAACCAGAATTTGGTGTTTTTATTTCGTAGCAAAGATCTCTACAGGGGGATCTGTCTATAAAATAAAAACTGCCTTGAAAATCAGCTTTAAGCTCTAAGATTTCATCAAAGTAACGTTTTGCTACTCTGTTCGAATCTCTTTTGTTTACTTTCTCTATCATTGTGTCTATGTAAAAACCAACACTAGAAACTTCATCCCAATATGCTGTGTCTCTTTCAAGGTTTGGGACAGCATCCAAAAATTGCATATAGGACCTCAGGCCACTCATAGACATCTCAAACAGGGTATCACTCAAATCTGCAGGGAGATCATACTGTATAAACTCCTGGAATCTCTTAACTGCAAGCCAC
>JBAZBO010000016.1:0-13811 GCA_041671425.1 Patescibacteria group bacterium
ATACTTCCTCACTTTCTTCAAAGAGAGTTGCGCCTAAAGAATAGGACTGCCCCAAAAAGGCCACTCTCTCCCTCAGCGTAAGCCTCTTTAAATCCTCCAAAGACTTCCCTTCATCCACCATTTTCTTTTCCATACCCCATATGGACTTGGCCACGTGCATACCCACATCACCCTGATAGTTTGCTCTTTTCGTCTGGTAGCCTGAGAACTCAAAAAGCCTGGCGAGTGACTCCCCCACAGTGTTAGTCATCAGGTGCCCGACATGAAAAACCTTGAACGGATTGGGATCTGTATACTCGATCATCACTTTTTTGTCTATTCTTTCCCCAGACCCATAGCTCACATCATCTTGGATGACCTTATTGAGTACATAAATTAACCATTCTTTAGTTATAACGAAGTTTATGAATCCTGGTGCCACTGCTTTTACAGAATCGAATATTTTAACCTCTGAGCCAAATATTTCCTCGTGGATATCATTATCCAAGATCCTATAACACAAACTATTAGCAGCATCCATGGGAGACTGCCCAACACTCTGGGATATCTTGAAGGCGACATTGGTAGCATAGTCACCAAGCTCTTTGTTGTCGGGGCGCTCCAGAAAGACATCCTCAACATCAAGTGCATAAACATCTTTAACCGCCTTCTTTACAATTCCTTTCAAAAAATCTGATGGTTTCATTTCCTCAAATTGTATACTACTCTTACTGTTCCCTCAAAATCAGTCCTTCTTACCCTGCACCCCACTCCTTTCAGATTATCAAGGAACTCCTGTGAAGGTAGTCCATACTTGTTTTCCCCTACTGAGATCACACAATCCTTGGGGCCAATTTCTGCATAAAAAGGCATCAACATTGCGGTGGATGATCCATGGTGCGGGATCTTTACTACCTCCACGCTAGCATCAGAAATATGTTCTTTCAGAGCAGGTACTGAAATCTTTGAAAGGGCCTCCGATTCGGCATCTCCCAGGAATAAAACTTCAAAGTCACCGGTATCCATGAGGATAACCTTTGACAAGTTGTTAACGTTGTCACTGCAATAATCCCTATCCGGCCATAAGGCTACAAACTCTACCCCATCTATATAGAAAATCTCCCCACTATAAAGACTTCTCACACCCACATTTTGCAACTTAAGATCTTCCTGCCACGAGCTATAAAGTGTGGAATCATAAACAACAGTATTTGAGAATACTGTATCTACGTCACAATAATCCAACACTCGATTCAAACCATAAAGATGATCTGCATGTGGGTGCGTAAGAATGATTACATCCAATTTGCAAAAGCCGGGGGGCATCTTCTCCCCCAGGTAGGTCACAACCTCATTATTACCCCCTCCATCTATAAGCACTTTTTTCCCATGCAAAGTGGTTATCAAAGCGGAATCTCCAAAACCCACATCGAGAAACTCAATGACCAGTCCCTCTTTGGGATAGGAAAGCGCTGAGAAAAAATAAGCCAGATATACAAGGATCAGGAATGTCTGCATGACCTTACTCCTTTCCAAAGCGGATATATCATGACAACAGAGTAGTACACCATCATGTGTGGTGGTTTGAGCTCAAAACCCAAGGATGCCAAAGGAATTGACTCAAAGTACCGGCAGACCCGAACAAAGATGTCTATCAGAAAATAGGCGGGATACCAAAAGACAGATGGCAAATCCAACAGCATTTCTAAAATAATGAGAGCCGTTCCCAAAACTGTGGCTACCGGAACCGTCCACAGGACCAGTAGATTAACCAAAGGGCTTACAAGACTCACCCTGCCAAATTTCATGGACACCAACGGCCAAACTAGCACCACAGCTGCAAGAGTAGAGATCAAGTCATCTATTTTCTCTCCAAATAATTTCATAGAGATATCCCCAAAGGCTCCGCTAAAAAGCATCAGGCTTAGCGTGGACAAAAAACTAAGCTGAAAACTCAAACTAAACAGAAACTTGGGATCTATAAGCATCATTACCTGTGCTGAGAAAAGAAGTATCCTAAGAGCACCAAGATCCCTTCCATAATACCTGCCCCAATGCACAATACTTCCCATAAAAAGGGCTCTGACAACAGGTGGATCGAAACCCGAGAACAAGGCATACATAAAAACTACTACTTGTCCTATCAAAAGGTTTTTTAGTCTGTACAAAGATCCAAGCACTTTGCCTACAAATGAGAAGACCAAAGTTATGTTGAACCCGGAGACCACAACCACGTGTACTGTCCCCACATTACATAGGACATCGTAGAACTTATGCAAATCCGCAAACTCGTTTATCCCAGTAGTCATACCAAGCAGAATCTCACCGTGAGGACTTGGCAGCTTCTTATGCACCTTGTCCGAAATCTTTCTCCTTATACCGGTAAACACATCTTGATCCTCTTCTCGAGCGGTTCTCGAAACCTGGCAATCTTTGAAATTACAGTCACAGAAAAGGAATACTCTGAGAACTAACACAGGCACTAGAATCAGAACTGTGTAATAGTACTTGAAAAAACTCATCAGAAATTCACAAGATCTACTATTTTTTCAGCTACACTGCTTGATAAGGACGCCTTCTCCGAAAGGTCGGAAAGGTCTTCATATGGCCTGTTCTCAATTATCCTTTTTGCAGTCACTTCCCCAATCCCCGGAAGTTCCTCAAGTTCATCCTGGGAAGCGGTGTTCACGTTCACAAGCAGCGTGCTTGCCGCATCCTGATTGGTAGTCGCCTTGGTATCCCCAACCTTCTGTGTGGCTACCAGAGGCACCAATTTGTAAGAAGTATATTCCTGCACCTCCCAATCGAATGGTATGTAAATTTTTTCTGAGTCCTGAAGTTTATCCGAAAGGTTTAGATTCTTGGAGAGCCACTCTACGGAGGCATTATCAAGAGCGCCGCCACAAGCTCTCAGCAGATCTGTCACCCTTGATCCGTAAGGGAGTTTGTACACTCCTGGTGAGCTCACTGCCCCAGAAATGTCTGCAAATATATCTTGCTCCGGAGACTCCTCAAGTGCTACTTCTGACTGCTCTCTCCTCTTTCTATCAAAGTAGATACCCACAGCCAGGCAGAGAAAAACAATAATAAAAAATACAAACAGTACTATTTTGTTTTTGGATAATTCTATGTTCATTCCCCCACTAAACCACAGCATCAGCACCAAGCAAAGATTCTGAACTCTAGTCAGGATGGAAAAATCACATAGTATTTACCGCACAATTAACGCAATGGGTCTATTTATCCACAACGGAGTCAGACTGCCCTGGAGGCTCCCCTCAATTCCCGCATATTTGACGCAAATGTTGTGGGTACAAAAAAAGCTACTTATCCAGTAGCCTAGATACGATAAGAAAAGAACGGGGTTACTCTTCTAGAGCTTTGTCAAAGATCTCCTTGAACAAAGGATTCTTCTTGAGGTCCTTTATCAAAGAGATGAATTTAGTCTCATTGATCTTGTAGAACACTTCTCTGCCCTTTTTGACATTTTTCAAAAAACCCAAGGCAGCCAAAACCCTCAGATGATGTGAAGCGAGATTCTCTTCAACATTCAGTCTGTCGGCCACTTGGCTTACGTTCTTTTGTCCGTCAGAAAGGAAGGTCAGGATTCTGAGTCTGTTATTGTCAGAAAAGGCTTTGGAAACCTTTTGTGTGGCAACCATGGCTGGAATATACAACAGTAATTGCTATACGTCAATGGGAGGAGCGAAATTGAATAGCCTCTGCCATGTGATTTATACCTATTTTATCCACCCCAGAAAGATCAGATATCGTCTGCGCAATCCTTATCAGCTTGAAGTAGGACCTCGCCGAAAGGCTGTGCAGCACCACTGCTTTTTGTAGAAGCCTCTCCGCCCCATCCTCTATTTTGCAACTTTGCCTAATATGAGAGTTTTTCATCTCTGCGTTTGAATAGATCCCACAATCTCTAAATCTATACACTTGCCTTTCCCTAGCAACCTGAACATTCTCCTTTATCACATCAGACCCCACAGGCGCTTTATCCCTAATCCTATTGGTGGACAGTTCCCCCACATCTACATTGTATACATCAGAAAAAAGGTCTATACGATCCAATATGGGCCCTGATAATTTCTTCCTGTACATAGCTATCTGATTTCTCGAGCAACTGCAAGACTTCCCAACACTTCCCAAATACCCACAAGGACATGGGTTACAGGCTGCAATCAGGATGAATCTAGAAGGAAAGGTGTAACTGCCATAACTTCTAGATATTGTTATATTCCCATCCTCAAGGGGCTGTCTCAAAGCTTCAAGTACACCTCTAGAAAACTCAGGGAATTCGTCCATGAAAAGGACACCCCTATGAGAAAGGCTAATTTCACCCGGATGCGGGATAGAACCTCCGCCAACCATCCCAGCATAGGATATCGTGTGATGCGGGGACCTAAAAGGCCTTTGCGTAATAATAGAATTGCCGGGATCAATCCTACCTATGGAGGAATATATCTGGGTAACCTCCAATGACTCCTTATCAGTGAGCTCGGGAAGGATCGAGCAGAATGACTTTGCCAACATTGTCTTTCCTGCACCCGGCGGTCCTGACATCAGCAGGTTATGTCCACCGGCTGCAGATATCTCCAAGGCCCTCTTCGTTTTTTCCTGGCCAAACACCTGCCCCATATCGTATTCATAGGTAATCTGCTTCTTCACTCTACTATTTATATATATGCATGGATTAATAAGATTGGAACCCCTTAAGTGGTTAACAAGCTGAGTGAGCTTTTCTACCGGATATACCTTTACCCCTGATATGGAGGCGGCTTCCTGGGCATTATCAGCTGGGACGAATAACTGATTGAACCCATTTTCTTTGGCAAACAAGGCTAGTAAGAACACCCCCTTGGTATGCCTCAACGTACCATCCAGTGATAGTTCACCAAAAAAAAGGGCATCCCCGGGGACATTTAATTCCGCTTCTCCGCACATGATCCCCACTGCAATTGGAAGATCGTAAAAGGAACCCTCCTTTGGAATATCAGCTGGTGCAAGGTTCACTGTTATCCTTTTTTCTGGGAATTTCAGCTCTGAGTTAATCAGAGCGTTCTTTACTCTTAGCTTGCTCTCATCTATAGACTTGTTTGGAAGCCCGACTATGTCAAAGTATGGCATGCCTCGAGAAGCTATATTAACCTCAACCGTTACTCCGATAGAAGTAACACCAAAGTTTGCCGCTGAGCTGATCTTAAGCAACATAATACCTATCCTCCTGTTGAAAAATGCAACCATCAAGGGACATCAATGTCAGCTCTGCACTCACCCTATCAAAACTCATATCCAACTCCCTCACCAGCTCGTCAAGAGTCAGAGACTCCCTTGCCAGTATTTTTAATAAAGCCTCTCTCAAAGTCCCATTGGCTTCAATTGAGGAAAACAAAGAGCTTCTTTGAGGAACGCTTAAATCACTGCTAGAGAATTGATAAAAATCAAGAATGTCAAAGGGAGAAGTGACCATGCTGGCACCTTCCTCTATCAGCTGATATATGCCCTGCGTATTTTCGGAGAAGATGTTACCTGGAACGGCAAAAAGTTTGCGACCATATGCTTTGGCAGAAGAGGCCGTAATCAGAGAACCACTGTTTATTCCAGCTTCAACGACAAGTGTGGCTTGGGAAAGTCCAGCTACTATTCTATTCCTTCTAGGATACATCCATATCTGGGGCTTTTGGTCACCATCATATTCAGAGAGTACTAAACCACCGCATTCAAGGATGGAATAATAAAGGTCTTTTTGATCTTCAGGGTATATGTAATCAATACCACAGGGCATGACAGCGATTGTCCTACCCCCAGATTTGATACACGCTAGATGGGCAAGAGAATCAACACCATACATAAAGCCAGACACTATTGTAATACCCGCCAAAGAGGGTACCAACTTGCCCACCACTTCCCTGCCATACATACTGACTTTTCTACTACCCACAATCGAAAGGCAATTATCGAAAAGTTTGGGATCAAGATCCCCCTTATAAAATAATTCCTGCGGGGGGTCTTTAATCTTTCTAAGCTTCTCGGGATATCCGGGATCATCTATATTTATAGATTCAGCCATGGCAACAAACTAACATTCAAGGATACTTTTTGATATGGCATGTCTACCAGTGGGAGTGGAAAAGAAGCTCTGACATCTCTAGCTTGTACCCCATAGGTACTGTGCTATAATCCGAAGCATGGAAAACCTTATCTCAATAGAAGACATAATAAAGAAGGCAAAGAAAAACGGTATTGATTTTGGGAAAGGAGATCCCTACAACAGGCTCAGGTACTACACAAAGATTGGATGGCTTCCACATATGGAAAGAAAAGACGGAAAGGGTCATTATCCTGAATGGGCATTACAAAGGTTGCTGGCTATTGAAAAGCTTAAAGCAATAAATGCAAGCAATGAGGAGATCGAAAAGGAATTGAACAAGCAAAACTGGAAAAGAAGCTTTACCACTATGGCAAGTTCTCCTGAAATAAGGTCAAGGATAGTCTTATATGCCTCTTTTTTCATGCTAGCTCTGATACTCTCAAGCGAAATGGGATTTGTGAAAATAAGTAAGTCCAAGCAGGATATCACAAGCATAGCTGCCACTAGTGCTACACCAAAGCAAATAATTGAATCTGGAACATCATTTGTACCCAAAGGCGAGAAAGTTGTCTTCGTTAAAGTAAATAACGTCGATCCCAACTACAAAATATATGTCACATTCAATAACGATATAAATCCAGCCAGTAGGTTTTGGGTTGAGGCAGAAAATTCACTAGAAGGATTCTTCCTATACCTCGACAAACCGGTTCTGGATACCTCAGAATTCAGTTGGTGGGTATCCGAGTAAGTATTCCTTGTTGGTGCAACAAATAGTGGCTACATTCCCGTCACGGGAAACTGCCTATTGACATCCCCAAGCTTTCCTATCTAGACTATACGCATGAATAAATCTCTCGCCCAATCAAAAATAACAAGTTTGATCAATATAGTAATTATTTTCCTCGCGGCAGCAATGCCCATCTTCTTTTTACCAATAACAACAGAGTTCTTTGAATTCAATAAACTCGCGTTGTTCATGGTGGGGACCGTGCTGATGCTTCTTGCCTGGGGAGTCAAAGTAATTGTTTCCAAAAAACTCTCCATCGCAAAATCATCCATGGATATCCCTATGATATTGATGACGGGTGTTTTTGTCTTAAGCGCCATATTCTCCCTTAACAAGACGGTGAGTATATATGGTAGCCAGGGGAGGTGGTATCCAAGCCTTATTGGATTCTTATCTATGGTTGTGTTCTACTACGTAGTCACATCCAATGTGGAAAGCAAGGAAGCTATAAAGAGGATCCTTTATGGATTCATCGGAGCAACCACAGTAGCCTCATTGATAAGCATAATGAGTTACTATGGCCTGTACCTTGGTAAGCAAAGTTTTCTACAGATAAGCGCATTCAGTACCACTGGTTCAGCTACAACAGCCGCAGTTATCGCAATGCTGGCTATTCTGCTAGGATTTTCCCTGTTCAGAGCAGAAGGTAAAACAGTTCAGAAAGTACTTTTAGGTGTAGCAATACTGGTAAACCTATTCATGGTGGTCATGTCAGGTTTCCTACCTATCTGGGTAACCCTAGGTTTGGGAATAATCGCAACAGTGATATTCAAACCACAGGAACAAGGCAATAAAACAGCAACTTTGATAATTGCTGGAATTGCTGCAGGTATAGTCATGCTATCAGTATTCCCCGCTACCAGGTCGGTCATATTCGGTACCGATTACGGAAGGGAGATAAAGCTCTCAATTAAGGAGTCCTGGATAGTGGCATCATCAACGGTCAGAGACTTCCCTCTTCTGGGTACTGGCCCGTCAACCTTCTATCTTAACTTCCCAAGATATAGATCAGCTGCATTGAATAGCACTAATCTTTGGAACATAAGTTTCGATAAACCATACAATGAGGTGTTTGATGTTCTAGCCTCTCTTGGGGTAATAGGTATAATCATAGCCTTGATGTTTGGCACAAGAGCAGTAAGGTTCTCGATAGGTAACAGAGTGAATAACGAAATGTCCTTCGTGCTGTCTTTAGGTCTGATGGCCGCAATGCTATCTTTCCTTTTCAGCTACTCAACAGTATTAACTTCATTTGTGTTCTTCTTGTTACTTGCTCTAAGCGTTGCCAATAACAATGTAAAACTCAAGGAGGTTATAGGTGAAGAAATATACTTCACAGCTGAGGCCAAGGCTCCAGCAAACACCATAGGCGGAATACTGGATGACACTAATAGCACCATACTTAGGTCTGTTATAGCTGTTCCTCTATTTGCACTAGCAGTGGCAGGAGGAATCTATGCATTCAAGATGTATCCAGGTGAGTATTACATGAGGAAAGCTATAGCCGCAGCAAGAAGTAACAATGGCTCAGACACATATAGGTATCAGGCCTTGGCTATAAACTCAAATACCAGAAGAGCCTCCTACAGAGACTCCTATGCCCAAACCAACCTTGCGTTGGTAAGAGCATTGATAACCAAGGAGAGCTTGACTGACACAGATAAGCAGACTATTCAGACGCTTATCTCTCAGGCTCTACAAAGCGCCCAAATCTCAACTGAACTTTTGGATCCCGTCAGCTCAAGCGGATGGGAAGCAAGAGCAGGAGTATATGCAGCTCTAATAGGTACGGCCCAAGATGCTCATCAGTGGGCAATCGCCTCACTTCAAAGAGCCATCCAGCTAAACCCGAACAATCCAAGACTTAGGTTAGACCTTGGAAGCATCTACTACGCCACCGGAGACTATCTATCCGCAGCTAGCAGCTTCAGACAGGCTACTATCCTGAAAGGTGACTATGCTAACGCTTACTACAACTTTGCGCTCTCCCTCAAGAAGCTTGAGGATTACGCCAGTGCAAAGAAAGCATTTGAGGTCACCCAGACGTTAGTACAGCCCGATTCCCAGGACTACGAACTCGTAGCTGCTGAGATCAAAGCTATAGATGAGATGCCAAATGTTGCAGGCGCAAGCACAAAACCAACCGTTGAGGAACTTGCTAAGCCCGCAGAGCCAGAAAAGACTAAGCAGGAACCAATCGTAAACGAGGGTGAAGAAAAGAAACAGGAAGTCGTGGAAGGTGAACCAACAACTACTGCTCCGGCTACTCAGGTAACTCCACAAGGACAAACCCAGAGCCAATAAGTAGAAGTTTATTGACCCCAACCAAAGACCCCTCCCCCATGCGGGAGGGGTCTTTTTTATGCTAAAATGGCACGTATGAAAAAGGCAGTTCTACTAATTTTGGCAGCGCTATCTTTTCTTTTTCTTGGCAATTTAGCCTACGCACAAGCAAGTACTGTGAATATCCACCTTTTCTGGCAGCTGGGGTGCCCCCACTGCGAGGAAGAAATAAAGTATTTAGACAAATACAAGAAGGCTAATCTTAACGTTCAAGTGTTCAGATACGAGATCTCCAAAAGCCCAAAGAATGCTCAACTCTTGCAACAGGCAGCGCAGATACTTGATTTTAAAGTAACTGGTATACCGGTAACGATAATAGGAAATGGTCATTTTGAGGGCTTCGGCACTCCCGAAACCCATGGACAGATAGTCGAATCTTTGGTAGCAAAGGCCATCGAAGAAGGCTATCCTGACGCAGTGAAAACACTCACAACAGCGGCTAAACCAGAGGAAGGAAAGGAACCGCCAATAGACAACCCATCGATCCCAGATAAGGTAAATGTACCTTTCCTAAAAGAGATCAGTATCAAAGATCTCTCCCTTCCAGCACTAACCTTTGTTCTCGCCCTGGCAGACGGCTTCAACCCGTGCGCCATGTGGGTTTTGCTGTTCTTGATAAGCCTTCTACTTGGAATGGAAAACAGAAAGAAGATGTGGCTGATGGGGGGCACTTTTATATTGGTTTCAGGAGCAGTATATTTTATGTTCCTAAGCGCCTGGCTGAACCTCTTCCTGGTCCTTGGATTCATAAGCTGGATAAGGATCTTAATAGGTCTTGTGGCCCTCTACGCGGCTTATCACAACGTGAAGGAGTATATAAAGAATAAGGACGGGACATGCGAGGTTGTTGGGGGCAATGAAAAAAGGAAAAAGACTTTTGAGAAGATGAGGAAGTACGTAACCGAGAAGAATCTTCTGCTTGCTTTGGGAGGTATCGCCTTACTTGCGGTTGCAGTAAACATGGTAGAGCTGGTATGCTCGGCAGGACTTCCAGCAATATTTACCAAAATTTTAAGTCTGTCTTCCCTACCAACATGGAAATACTATGCCTATCTTCTAGGATACGTATTAGTATTCATGATCGATGATATGGTGGTATTTGTGATCGCCATGGTAACACTAAAGACTGTGGGACTGACAGGAAAGTACTCAAGATTCTCTCACCTGATCGGAGGGATTTTAATGGCAATAATTGGAGTCTTGATGATCCTCAAACCTGAGGTTTTGATGTTTGGGTAAAGTGGCCTACCGTCCGTAGCATTAACAGTACACAGGTGCTTAATCCAAACAAGCCCTTCTTCGCTAAAGTTAAGAAGGGCATCCTACTGCGTAGGATGGTGGACCGTGGGGGATTCGAACCCCCGACCTCTTCCATGCCATGGAAGCGCTCTACCAACTAAGCTAACGGCCCTCGTCAGTATGAGGAATTTTAAACACCAATCTCTTGTTTGGCAAGTTGGAGATATTGAACCTCTTAATAGGCTGAGCGGCCTCAAATTTCTGTATCTTGGGGGATTTTTCTAATACCTTCATCATCTCAATCTTGAGCTCTTCTATACCCTGCCCTGTTACAGCAGATATGCCCAAAACTTTTACTTTAATCTTCTTAAAGCTCTTTACTATCTCATCAAATGCTTCATTGACTTCAGTTATATCAAGCTTGTTAATTACCACTATCTCAGGCTTTCCTGACAAATCCACTCTGTAACTTTGCAGCTCTTTTCTAATGATCTGGTAATTCTTGACCGCAGAAGCTACTAATTCCTTACGATCCTCAGACAGTTGGGGTTCAACAATATGGATCAAAAACCTTGTTCTTTCTATATGCCTTAGAAACTCATCCCCCAAGCCTTTGCCTTCACTGGCTCCTTCTATGAGTCCTGGTATGTCTGCAATCACCACCGTCTGCCCACTAGCCAACTTACATGTTCCGAGATTGGGAAACAAGGTAGTGAATGGATAGTTAGCTGTCTTTGCATTAGCAGAGGTTAGCTGGTTGATAAGTGTACTCTTACCAGCGTTTGGTAGCCCAACCAAGCCTATATCAGCAATCAGCTTTATCTCGAGTTTCAAGGTTTTCTCCTCACCTTTGGTGCCCAGCGTAGTTTCTCTGGGTGCCTGATTGGTAGAACTCTTGAAGGTAGCATTGCCTCTACCACCATGCCCCCCACTTGCCATAAGAAACGTACCCCCATCATCCAGCATATCGCTTACCAACACTTCTTTTCCATTCTCAAGCTCATATACTAAGGTCCCTGTTGGAACCCTTACATAAAGATCTTCTCCATTGGCACCATGCATATTCTCACCCTCACCTGGGGCACCATTCTGCGCCTTATATATCTCCTTAGACCTAAAATCCATATGAGTGGCTAGATTATGGTCTGCAATAAGATAAACATCTCCACCATTGCCCCCATTGCCCCCATTGGGGCCACCAAAGGCAGTCCTCTTGGTTCTTAGAAAAGAAAGGCATCCATCCCCACCCTTACCTGCTTTCACTTTTATCTGCGCAATATCAATAAGCATATAGGTGTATTATCTCATGTAATTGAGAGGATTTTGAGCTATACCATTCGCAGTGACCATAAAATGTACATGAGGACCAGTCGACCTACCTGTATTCCCCATCAAACCTATGGTTTGTCCTTGGGAGACCCTATCTCCATAACCCACATAGATCTTGCTCATATGGCCATAGGTAGTCTGGTACCCATTTCCATGATCTATCTTTACATGGAGCCCCAGGCCCCACGGATCCCATCCAGATCTTACCACCGTTCCTGAAGCACAAGCGTACAAAGGAGGCATACCCCTATTCCAAGGAGTAGCTATATCAACACCATTGTGATACCAGGCAAAGTACTGGGATATTATATTGACCGAGGTAGGCCAAACACACATATCAAAACCACCACCGGAAATAGGAATTGAGACCAAAGGAGCAATATACTGTGGAACCACAACAGGCTGAGGTACAGTTGCACCCGGTATAACAAGTTCAGTACCCACCGCAAGTTCTGAAGTATCCAAGATATAGTTAAAGTCAGCCACCGCCTGAGGAGCAACATCATACTTATCTGCTATTGACTGCAAACTGTCACCTGAGGCTACCTTGTGAATAAGCCCAGATATTGGAGGAATCGTAAGCTTCTGCCCCACTTCCAAGAAAGAAACGTCGGTTAGCCCATTCACATACCTTATGGCATCAACAGCGATCTTGAATTTATTGCCTATTGAGGACAAAGTGTCCCCAGACTCCACGATATACTCAAAAGACTGGGCTCTCTTCCTATCCTCAGGTATAGTGGTAACGGCCACCTCTTTTTTGGGGATTATGTCCGAAACACTTGACAGATAATCGGGGCTGAGCTCTTGGCTATTTACAAATCTGGAACTGTTAAAGACTTCTCCGAACATAAAGACCATGAAAGCTACAAACATCACCGCAAAGGTTGCTACCGGCCTTCCCAGCTTACCCCTCGACCAAATCAGCTTCTTTATCCCCCAAGACTTAACCCACACCCCAAATCTGATCAGGACTGAGAAAAACCTTATCACAATACGAAACAGCTGCTTCAATTTCCTGAAAAGATACAGAAAAATGGCTATTAAAAAAGCCCTCACCAAGTATAAGGACCGCTCTATTTTATTGTGACCCTGGGGCCTGAAACCTTCGAAACTGAGCTGGGAATACCTTTCAGACCTAGATCGTTTTATAGAAAAAAGCATAAGCACCTGTGTTTACACACAGGATAAAGAGTATTTTACCATTTTGGGGGCTTCTTGGCCTCTTAGGCTTGATGTAGAGTCTTTAGGAACTCTTCATTGTTCTTGGTCTTTTTCAGTCTTTCCAAGACAAGCTGAGTGCTTTCCTTATCATCAAGAAGATCAACCATTCTCCTAAGCCTAAACACTGCTTCCAGTTCCTCTGTCGTATAAAGCTCTTCTTCATGCCTTGTACCACTCGCTTTTATATCAATAGCTGGATATATTCTCCTCTCTGAAAGTCCTCTATCAAGCCTTAGTTCCATGTTGCCTGTACCCTTAAACTCCTCAAATATCACATCATCCATCCTAGAGCCCGTCTCTACCAAAGCGGTAGCAACAATTGTAAGGCTTCCACCCTCCTCCAGATTCCTGGCTGCACCAAAGAAATGCTTGGCTGGATACAAAGCAGAAGGATCAAAACCTCCGGTAAGCGTTCTTCCTGAGGGAGGAACCACCATGTTGTAGGCTCTGGCCAAACGAGTGAGGGAATCCATCAGGATAACCACATCCTTACCTTTTTCGGCCAACCTCTTGGCTCTTTCCAAACATATCTTAGCTATCCTGGTTTGATCCTCGGCCATTTCATCAAAGTTGCTGGCAAAAACCTCGCCCTTCACACTTCTACTGAAATGGGTGACTTCCTCAGGCCTCTCGCCAATCAGGGCCACCATTAGTACCACATCCGGATAATTCTCTGTTATCCCTTGAGCAATATCTTTTAGAAGCCATGTTTTACCAGCCTTAGGAGGAGCCACTATCATAGCTCTTTGGCCCTTGCCTATAGGCGAGATGAGATCTATTAGTCTGGTAGTAAGAACATCAGTCTTAGTTTCC
>JBAZBO010000017.1:0-13358 GCA_041671425.1 Patescibacteria group bacterium
ATGGAGGTTGGACTTTCCTCCAAAATCCCCACATATTCCGGGGGACTGGGGATACTAGCAGGTGACATGTTGAAAGCCGCGGCCGATGCAAGTTTCCCCATCATAGGAGTTACACTTCTTTCTAAGTACGGCTACTTCTTCCAAACAATTGCTGATGGCGTGCAAGTAGAGTCCCCGGTCTCATGGCGGGTGGATGATTTCCTTAAACCAGTAGAAGAAAAAGTGCAGGTTGAGATGGCAGGTGAGACTGTTACAGTAGGTGCTTGGTTGTGTGAGATATTCGGTTCAGACGGCTACATGGTTCCATTATATTTTTTGCATACGGATCTGCCTGAAAACTCAAAAGCATCAAGAGAAATAACTGACCGACTATATGGAGACGGACAGACGTACAGACTAAAGCAAGAGATCATCCTGGGAGTTGGGGGAGTGAGACTTCTGAAAAAGATGGGCTTCACGAGCATAGAGAAATATCACATGAATGAGGGCCACTCCGCACTTCTTGCTTTGGAGCTGGACCGGGAACTACACAACACAGAAGAAGTGAAAAAGAGGTGCATATTCACAACTCATACTCCAGTTCCTTCAGGGCACGACAAATTCGTGATGAGTATGGTCGACGAATTGCTTGAGAAAGATTTGCACGACCTACTGCCCAAGGAATATTTTGAGCAGGGGGAGCTCAATATGACAGCACTTGCACTTGACTTTAGTGGCTACATAAACGGAGTGGCTAAGAAACATACTGAGATATCAAAAACTATGTTCCCCAATTATCCTATCCATTCCATCACCAATGGTATACACACACAGTCTTGGGTGTCCCCGCATTTTGCACAGCTTTACGACAAGTACATGCCAAACTGGAGAAAGGACCCAGAATCCTTGAGAGACATTTTTGCTGTCTCAAGACCCGAGATATGGAAAGCACACTTTGAGTGTAAGAAACAGATAATCGATTATGCCAATGCCTACAGTAATGCCGGGCTTGACTACGACTTCTTTACACTGGGCTGGGCAAGAAGATTCACTTCATACAAAAGACCTGACTTTCTACTTGAAAATGTGCACAGGTTAAATGAGATAGCCAACAAGGTTGGACCTATTCAGATAATCTACTCCGGAAAGTCACATCCTTATGACACCGAGGGAAAAGAGCTTATACAAAAAACCATCTACCTAAGCAAACAGCTAGACGACAAGGTAAAGATGGTGTACTTACAGAACTACGATATTTACCTGGCAAAGTTCATGGTATCAGGTGTAGATGCCTGGGTTAACACACCATAACCCCCTCAGGAGGCATCAGGCACAAGCGGCATGAAATGTGCCGCCAATGGAATTCCACACATAAGTATATTGGATGGGTGGTGGCAAGAAGGCTACGTAGAAGGCAAAACCGGGTGGGCATTTGACACTGCAGACGAGCTGTATGGGCTTCTGGAAAAGACCATTATTCCTTGTTTCTACAATAATAGGGATGCGTGGGAAGAGATAATGCAAAGAACTATAATGATAAATGGATCGTTCTTTACTGCCAAAAGGATGCTTGACGAATACAGGAAATCTGCCTATATGATCTGATGGTGCATAAAAGACTTTTGTCAGTAAAATATTTGAGAGATGTAAATCCACTAAAGTTCTTGGAGATTCCTTTACTTCTTTTACTGATATCCATATCCGCTTTTTTGAGATTCAAGAACCTTGGATATTCAGAATTCCAAGATGATGAGAAAAAAGCTATTGCAGTCACAAAGACCTTTGACTGGGATTTTTTCATGGCACAAAGAAAAGGTCCCATACAATTCCTAGTCACTGAGGCAATAAACATATTCGAAAAAAATATAACAAACGAATTAACATACAGACTACCTTTTACTATCATGAATCTTGCGTCAGTGGTTGTTGTATGGCTACTACTCAGAAGACTATTCAAAAATCCTTTTGTTTCATTTTTGGGTGCACTACTTTATGCAGTAAATGGGCTTGTAGTTGGGTTCGCAAGAATAGCTCAATATCAAAATCTTAATCTCCTATTCTCACCACTATCGCTGTATTTCTATCTAAGGCTTTATCAAGACAAGAAGAAACCCATACTTTTTTCAACACTTGGTACTGCAACGTTTTGCATATCGCTTCTGTCCCACTGGGACGCCACATTCTATCTATTACCAATCTCTTACTTTTACCTTATGTACATAAAAAAGCAGTGTGATAAAAAGCAAGCAAGAAGAATAACTATCATAAACATCGTCTTGGCATGCATATTGCTTCTTCCTTTCCTAATACCTTATGTCCTAAACCAAAAGAACAACCAAGGAAATATTGACTATCTATCAAGAAGGTTAGGACTTAGCACTTATTCTATTGAAAGACATAAATTCATCTTTGAGTTGTATAACCCTTTTGTGGCTATGTACCTAATACCACTCACGGGCCTGTTTGCATTCCTGAAGTTCAAGAAAAATCTGATGTTCATCCTGTGGGCAGGGGTAAACTTTCTGCTAATAAGATTCTTCATGCAAAAACCCGGAACCCATATCTACAATTACGTTATCCCTATGATATATCTAGCCGCAGCCGGCGTGGGCACTGCAATAGAAAAGTTAAAGAAGCGTTCAACTTTGGCCGTTTTGCCAATACTGGCACTCACAGGATTTCTGGTGTATCAGACCTATATACTCTTTGTTGACCACACTCCCGAGTATCCCTGGTATGAAAAAAACATACTTTCCTATAAGAAGTTTAGTCTGGTTGCACCTCAGTATGTAGACAAAGAGGTCCTTACTTTTGGTTTTCCACATTTCAGGAACTGGAAGGAAATGGACAAGATAGTATCGGACGATCCAGATGGATGTACATATATTACTAACGAAGGGAAAGAAATAAGCCAGATATACATGCTGTCTAGGTACGGGATAATGGGGAATCGCTGCTATTACATCATAAACATAAAAAGACCGTTCATAACCCGCGGCAATGAAACTTCATTTGCAGAAACAGTTGGAAAGAAAAAGATATATTCCTTCAAACAAGGTGATGAGACAATGGCCAGCATGCACAAGATAAGGGCTAAATAGAGTCTGCTATTATCTATTACTCTTCTGACGACTGAGATGTCTCTGAGCTTGTGTCCCGTACAAATGAGCTCATATCAAGAAACTCTATTGTAGAAGGAACATCAAATTCTGAATTTGGGATGCTTCCGGCAAAACAGACATAGGATTCTGATACCAAATCCGTATTGCCATAAATCCAGACATCCTCCTTCTCAGAGCATAGCTTCAGGCCTTGGCTCTGTCCATCCTCCCAGGAATACAGACAAGTATCCAAAACCACTACCGTTCCTCTATTCCCCTCAGGCGTGATCACAGATCCTTTGAAGTTCTTACCTTTGATCATGCTCCCAAGCTCAACCCCATCCACAGTGTACTTACATCTCATAGGGACATTAAGAGCCGCTGCTTCTTTCAGGCTACCCGTAAAAGTATCAAATTCATTTTTGGATCCAGTCTCATCTAGTTCAGTATTGCGTCCCTTGTTCTTGAGGAACAAAAAGGCTCCCAGACCAACAATCACCAAGACTGCGACAGCTACCATTAACTTTTTGGTCATATAAGCTCACCACCTCTCGTATCAATCCACAGTGATCAAGACAATAGCATTGGTTTGACCCGGCTTCCTCCAATGCTGCCCGTGAATCATCAATGCATTTTCACCCTTTTTGACTATTCCTTTTTCCTTCAGCTGAGCTATAGCTACTTCGGGTGAAAGCATTTTGCCAGAGGAAGGCAGATTAAGTTTGACTGGGATAGCACCATAGCTTAGAGTTACAGTCTCCACTGTCTTTTGGGAATGCGTAACTACTATCAAAGGTGTCTTTGGTCTAAAGCTAGATATCACCCTGGCAGTATGGCCCGTCTCAGTAAAAACCACAATTTTATCTATGCGAGCCGAGGATTCTGCAATTTCCTCAGCAGCCTGAACAATAAGCTCTGTGGGATCTTCAGGAACAATATTAAATTGCGTGACAAGAGCCTTCTTCTCATTAAACTCTAGTATCTTTTCCATAGCCTCGATGGATTGCAAAGGATACTTCCCTGTGGCAGTTTCACCTGAAAGCATCACAGCATCCGTTCCATCAAAAACTGCATTGGCCACATCGTTGGCTTCAGCCCTGGTAGGAAGAGGGTTTTCTATCATGGACTGCAGCATTTGAGTAGCCACGATAACAGGCTTATATGCCTTTCTACAAAGATTGATTATCTGCTTTTGATGGAATGTGACTTCTTCGAACGGTACTTCAATACCCAGGTCACCCCTTGCCACCATTATGGCATCCGACACCTCTATAATTTCCTCAATGTTATCTAGACCTCTTCTACTTTCTATCTTGGAAACTATTTGGGCTTCAATATGCTTTTTCTCCATAACCCTTCTAAGAGTCTCAACATCTTTTCTAGACCTAACAAAAGATAACGCTACAAAATCTACTTTTTCCTTCGTGGCTACACTCAATCTTGCTATATCTTCTTTTATCAAAGAGGGAAGATCAATATCTTTACCTACGAGGTTTATGCTTTTTCTGTCTTTTAGAATCGCATCATCCAAAGCCCTTACCAACAACCTGCTGTACGGGAGTCTCTTTACAACCTCAAATCTGACAAAACCATCATCAGCAGAAAACTTATCATCAGCAGTGAGAGCTTTGAAAAAAGATCCATGCGGCACCCTCACAATATCTTTTTCCTGCCTGAACTTTTCACAAAAAACTATCTCTTGGCCTTTTTTTAAAACAACATCCTTAGAATCGCGGGTTTGCAGACGTATCTCCGGACCTTGGAGATCTATCAATATACCAATACTCCTGTCCATGGAATCTGCGACTTCCTGAACTCTTCGGATCGTCTCTTGATGCCATATATATGTGCCATGCTTCATATTGAATCTAAACACGTCAACACCTCCCCGGATCATCTGTTCTATTGAGGATTTTGTTTCGGTGGCTGGACCTATGGTTGCTATTATCTTGGTCCTCTTATCATTGGGCATAGATAGATGTTAGCATGCGGTATGGAAGGGGTCGAGGACTATAGAGGGGAATCCAGCTGAAAGGAGAGTATGCTCTCAGCTAGATGTTTCTGGGCTACTCGGAAATTACTCTCAAGCCCGTCTGTTCAAAGATTTGGTTTGTACGAAGAACTATCGCCCTCAAGTAACGGAGCTTCATTGGGGAAAGTTCATGCACAAACGTAACTCGTTCTATACTCTGGTCTTTAGCCCAACGCGCGATCAGCAAGACCCAGGAATATAGGTAGTCTGATGAATCTCCTTCCCAAAGATATTCCTGAAGTTCATTCATCCTCCGAGCTACCACCTCGAGGCGAAGAAGCCGGACATCCTCCTTGTTGGCACGCCAGGGTTGAAGATGGAAAATCCCGGAGCAGCGTCCATGTGAAAGAAGAGCCTCCAGAAAAGCTAGGGCATCCTCGTCAGTCTTGCATAGTGGGTCAAACAGCGGTTCATTATTACGTATCACTGTGGGTACCCGACGAGAGCCATAGCTGTCCGGAACAATGGGCTTTTGGGACCTGAATATGTCCTCAGGCCTCATCCCACCCTGAGCGCTTGTTTCCAGCAGTTCGAGATTGTCTGATGTAGTGTGGCCAATCCTGGGAATCCCATACTGTTCGTGAAACCCGTCAATGGAGGCAATGAGCTCTCCGATGTCTGGACCAAAGAAACCCCAATCCTTCAATCGGGATTTGCCCAGGATAACATCCGTAAGAGACGAGGCTGACCAGGGATATTCCAAGCTAACAATCCTGTTTACGTAACTACCAAATCTCTCAACGTTTCTCGTCCCCACAAGCTGCAGATATCTACAACCCGCTTTATCGAGGAACTGAAACATATAGGAACTCACCACCGAAGCGAAACTTACGTTGGATACAGCGTGACGTACCGTTATCTCTCTCATCTCATCCTCCAAATCCTGAAGCGTTTACCTCTCTACCTAGCCAGGATTTTAACACAGGGTAAAACTATTTTCATATTGGGGGTTACCAATTATTGTTGTCCTATTAAGACTCTCGCCACTACAGAAACGCCGAACAGAAACACCAGTATTTCTACCAAAAGAGGAGATATGAATTTGACACGTCTCGCAAACCGATTACCACTCATATGTTTAATCATAATCTCCTCGTGACAAACTGGTTTGAACCTGATGTACTGTGAGAACCAATTATCGAGGCCGTACTGTAAAGAAACACTTTTAAGTTCCTGATCATTCCAAGAACAGAGCAGCCTTTTCGACCAAAACCCCTCTTTATCAGAAAAGAACTTGTATCTTTTTCTTGAGAACGGCCACAGAAGCCTTAATCCCCAACCCATCCATATACAATCATGAAGCGTATGAAACAAAAGGCAGGAGGCCAGAAGAGAAGCCCAAAACCCCCCAAACGTAACCAAGACCAAAAAACACAGCGGAATGTAAAAAATAGGATAGTGAGTGTACTCTCTATGAAATCCATGCTCCTTGCCACCAAGCTTCTTTCTTTTGACCAACTCAAACGGTACATCCATATCGGGTAAAACCGCAAAAAAGGCGCCAGCAAAAATGTGGAAGATATTAGTTTCAATACCAAACAACCTGGTAAATAGAACCGAGAGTAAAGCGCCTATACCAAAATCCATCAACATAAAGATATTCTAGCAGAAGGTTGGGGATTATCCCCAAGCCTTCTGCTTATTTTGGCTATACTAAGGGAAAGGTTGGATTTGTTCAGGGACAATCCCGCTCAAAACCAGACCTTAGTATGCAGCAACGGGCTATACCCCAAACTGTTCGGGGATAATCCCGCTAAAAATGCTAAAATAGTCCTATGATGAAAAGAGAAAAGGTCGTTATAGTCATAGCCTTTATAGCAGCAATGTATTTTGCGATCAGACTTCTGGTAAAAGGAAATACCGGGTTATAACACACTGATGTTCAAGAATAGAAATAGTTATAAAGATGCCGCAAAGGTACTCAAAGCTGGTGGGGCATGCGTCCTCCCAACTGATACTATCTATGGGATCCATTGCCAGGCATTGAATAAAGAAAGTGTGGAAAGAGTCTATAGTATCAAGTCAAGAGACAGATCAAAACCTTTCATTATCCTCATCCCTAGCATAAAGGCGCTTAAAGAATTTGGAATCACCTTCAATGAGAAAGAACTAAAAAGATATTGGCCGGGTCCCATAAGCATCAAATTCCCAAGTGACAACAACGGATTTGAATACCTACATTGCGGCAAAGGCTCCTTAGCATTCAGGCTCCCAAAGAAAAAAAGCCTAATAAAACTCATGAAACAAGTTGGACCTCTGATCTCAACCAGTGTGAACAAAGAAGGAGAACCATCTATTTCATCCGTTGTAGAAGCACAACAGAAGTTTGATGGCCAGATCGACCTGTATGTGGATGAAGGACCATTAGATAACAAGCCTTCAAAGCTGATAGACCTACAAAATACCGTGTATAGGGAATGAAGCTACTATCTTGGAATATCAATGGAATAAGAGCAGTCTACAAGAGTGGCTTTACTTCATGGCTCCCAAACTCCCAAGCAGATATTGTCTGCCTTCAGGAAACAAAAGCGAAGCTTAACCAGCTTCCATGGAATCTGCAGTTCATCCCCGGTTATGACTTCTATCTCAATCCGGCAATAAAAAAGGGCTACTCAGGCACCGGAGTTTTTACGAAGCAAAAGCCGCAGGAAGTCTCCAACAAACTTGATCTACTAAGGGTAGATGAAGAGGGCAGGATACAAATATGTAGCTTCCCTAACTTCAAACTAATAAATGTATATGTGCCCAATGGGTCACAGGACCAGAGGGACATGGGATATAAGATGTCGTTTTACGAAAAGTTCCTTGAACTTCTAAGTAAGATCAAGGATGACTCGGTAATATTAACTGGTGATTTCAATATAGCTCACAAGGAAATTGACTTGGCTAAGCCTGAGCAAAACCAGAATAGCACCATGTTCACACCTGCTGAAAGGCAGCAGATCCAAAATATCCTTGACCTCGGATATGCAGATACATTTAGAATGTTCAACAAAGGGGGCGGTAACTATTCCTGGCTTTCTTATTACACCAACTTTAGAGACAACAACATCGGCTGGAGGATAGATTATATATTCGTATCAGAGAAACTTACTAGTAAGGTTAAAAACGCCTTCATCTTAAAAGATACAGAAGGATCTGATCATGTTCCTGTAGGGATAGATATCGATCTATGAAAGACTTTCTAAGAATCATCTTGGTTTTAGTTCTGGCCACTGCCGGTATTCTGAGCCTAATACCATATCTAAAAACAAATGTGAATAACGACGTCGCAAGTCTTTCTCCCCCCGTAAAAGAAAAGGTGAAAGAAAAAGATGAAATACGAATATTATTTGCTGGAGATTTCATGTTTGATAGATATATCAGAGAGATGGCCCAGAAGAAGGGGAATGACTTCATATTGGAACAAGTAGAAGATGTGTTAGCGGGAAATGACCTGGTAGTAGTGAACCTAGAAAGCCCAATTACAACTTTTCCGTCAAGAAGCATAGGCAGCAAGATAGGAAGTCCTGAAAACTATGTGTTCACAGCTGATCCCTCAGTTGCAGCAACTCTCTTTAACCACAATATCAGGCTTGTGAACCTTGGGAATAACCATATCCTGAACTTTGGCACAGAGGGGCTTGCTCAAACGAAGGCCTATCTTGACCAGAATGGCATCAATTACTTCGGGTCGGATGACAAGGCATATGAGATCATCAATTTCGAAGGTTACAAGATAGGTTTTGTAGGATACAACCAGTTTTCTACAGGTTCCAAGGAACGAGCTATTCAAGCAATAAGCCAACTAGTAGATAGTACAGACTTTGTGGTCTTGTACACTCACTGGGGAAATGAATACATTACAACATCCGAACAGACCATTCGAGACCTAGCCCACGAGTTTAAAGACAAAGGTGCGGACCTGATCATCGGCTCCCACCCTCATGTGGTCCAGCAAAAAGAAGTATACAAGGGCAAAACTATATATTACTCCCTTGGCAATTTCATCATGGATCAATACTTTGATGAGAATGTTAGAAACGGCCTCTTGGTCATTCTGACCATCAATATCAGCACGAACGATCAAAGAACCGAGGAAATACCTGTAGAAATGACAATAACGGGACAAACTGTGCTAAAAAGGTAATGCATTTACCCTGTTGACTTATCATGATTAACTTAGTAAATTTCCAGGATAGATGTAGCTAGTTAAAACCTGGGGGTGATACTTTATGGCCAACAAAAAAATAACAGTCAAACCAACAAAAGAGAAGGGTAGTCTAAATGAAGAAGTCGATACAAACTCTGAAAAGGACCCAGAAGTAGTGGCGGCAGCGTTGGCAGACCTGGAAGCAATAGAGAGCGAGAGACATGGTTTCGAGGCAGACGATCCTGACAATGACGGATTTGGTGGGGACGAAGATAGTGGAACCGGAAGTGAACCTTTTTAATCCTAGCATTTATGAACCTGGGGTGGCTCAGTTGTCACCCCTTGATGGTTAAGTCGATAATATAAGTACTCTATGGATGAACCTCAAAAACAAGAGAATATATCTGTGAAAGAATTCTTTGACCTATCCTTGTGGAATTTCAAATTCATCTATTCACTGGAAAAAACCTATACGGCCGCATATACGGCATCAGCAGTCCTTAGAGGTTCAAGAGGTATCCTCAACACCCTAATAATCTCGCGTTTGCTTGATGTCATAATATCTCAGATAGGCAATGGGAATTCCCAAATCCGAGCCATATTACCCTATATGTGGATGCTTTTGGCGTATAGCCTGATAAGCTCAGCACTCACCTATATCAACGACTTCTTCTCCAATGGCCTAAATGAAAGACTGAGGCCACGCCTTGAGAGGGCTTTATACACAAAAATGAACTTACTTGGCGTGCAAAGCATGGAAAACCCGTCAGTTACGAATAGGCTGACCCGATCCAGAGAAAGCCTTTTTGACATGCACCAGCATTTCACCAGAAATGTAAATTTCTTGTCCAGCCTGGTCAGCCTCCTCATTGCATCCTCCCTTATATTGAAAAGTATGCCTGTGGTATTCCTAATAGTAACCGTTATTGCAATCCCAACATATTTCTATGATAAGAAGTACAGAATAAAAAACTGGAGGATATGGTTCGATAGTACAGAGGAGAGGAGAAAAACTATGTGGACCTCCGGTATGCTCACTAACCCCAAGGAGATTACTGAAGTCAATATAAACGGGTCATTCGATTTCTTGGACAAGAGATACAAAGACTTTTATGACTGGTTTATACAAAAGAACACTCAACTGAGAAAGAAGTGGTTTGCGGGGCTATACACATTCGATATATTTTCAAATCTGGGGATATTCTATGGTTACGCCTTGGTATTTTCCAAACTAATATCGGGTGTGATCACCGTAGGAAATGTTTACTTCATCACAAACCTTATTAATAGGCTGGACGATGAGATCAACTATGTGTTCAGCCAGATCACTAGTATGTTCGAGAACTCATTAAGACTTAAGGACATATATTATATTTTCCATGCGGAACCCGCTTTTGAAGATGGCTCAGTAGATCTAGGAATATTAGTAGACGGACCCAGCATTGACATTCAGAACTTAAGTTTTCATTACCCAACATCTGAGAAGATCATACTTAAAAACATCAACTTAAAGATATCCGCCGGGGAAAAGATCGCGGTGGTGGGTGCTAACGGGGCGGGGAAGACAACGTTGGTAAAACTTCTTTCCAAGATATACCTTCCCACTGAAGGAAAGATTATAGTAAACGATACCGATCTAAAGGATATCAAAGGCGCGTCTTGGCACCAGAACATAGGGGTTCTCTTTCAGGATTACAACACCTATGGCCATCTATCTGCAAAAGAGAACATCACTATCGGGGATCCGGATTCGGAAGAAAGTACTGAGAGGGTCACTCAGGCATCAAAACGCGCAGATGCTTTGGAATTCATAGAGGAATATCCCAAAAAGTTCGATCAGATCCTAAGTGAGAGATTTAAGGATGGGATAAGGCCTTCGTCAGGACAATGGCAGAAGATTGCCATAGCAAGGTTTTTTTACAGAGACTCACCATTAGTTATTTTCGATGAGCCAACTGCAGCTATAGATGCCATATCCGAATACAACATTTTCAACGAAATATATAAGTTCTTTGAGAACAAGACTGTGGTAATTATTTCACACAGATTTTCCACTGTTAGAAATGCTGACAGGATCATAGTACTGGAGAAGGGTGAAGTGGTCGAACAGGGCAAACACAATGAGCTTATAGAAAAAGAGGGCTACTACGCTAGAGCCTTTAAACTACAAGCTGAAGGCTACCAGAACTAACGTATAATTAACCTAATGCGTATCCAAGAAAACATCATTCTTTCCCCTTATACCACCTTCCATATAGGAGGCGCTGCCAAATATTTTGTCACTGTTACTAGCGAAGAGGAGCTTATCGAAGCATTGAAGTGGGCTAAAGATAAAAGACTAAACATTTTGCCTCTTGGAGCGGGAAGTAACCTTCTGATTTCAGATAAAGGCTTTGATGGGCTGGTCGTAAAGATAGATATTGGCGGCATTGAGAAAGACAGAGACTTTATCTCATGCGGAGCCGGGGAGAAACTGGATACCTTGGTGGCATTCTGTGTTGAAAACGGGTTACAAGGTATGGAATGTCTATCTGGCATACCCGGATCAGTGGGTGGCTCTGTGGTCCAAAATGCGGGAGCCTTCGGGCAGGAGATCTGCGAAACATTGAAGGAAGTGCATATTGTCGATACAAAAACAATTGAGCACAAGACCATCAAAAAGTCTGATTGTGCGTTCACATACCGAAGCAGTGTACTAATAGGCAACAACAGTATGGTTGTTACCAAAGCATGTTTTGAGCTGCACCCAGTCGAAAGGACTAAAATATCGTTTGAATCTTTGAAAAAGGAACTGGGGGATGCGGCAGACATAAAGACTATAAGAGATACCATACTCAAAGAAAGGAAACTAAGGTCCTCCTTCTATGATGAGAAGGATCCAAATTCTATCAGCGCCGGGTGCTTCTTCTCAAATCCTATTGTAGAAAGATCGTGCTTTGAAAGGATCTCAAGAGATTTTCCTGACATTCCACACTGGGATGACAAAGAAAGAGTAAAGCTATCCGCAGGATGGATGGTAGAAAAGTCCGGCTTCAAGAGGGGGCATTCGGAGGGAAATGTAGGACTATCGGAAAAGCATGCATTAATGGTGATAAACAAAGGAGGTGCGGACGCTGAAGAGATAAAAGCATTTACCCAAAAAATAAGAGAAACCGTCAAATCGGTGTTCGGAGTGGAAATGGCCTACGAGGTCATTTTTATAGATTAAGCTTATTAATATATAATCAAGTACAGGAGGTGATCGTATGAAAAGATACATAATACCAATACTTCTAGTCGCACTTTTGGTTCCAGGTGTTTCTTACGCTGTCCAGAATACGGAGAAAAACGAGAATAAGAACAAAGGGCAGAGTCAGCAAAATACAGTACAAAACCAGGAGGTAGAACAGGAAGAAGAGGGAATAGAAAATGAGGTTGAAGAGAAAATGAGCGAAGTTGCGCAATATGTTCACAAACTGTTAGCAGATCCAGAAAGGCAAGGTGGGATCGGAGAACAGGTAAGGGAAATAGCTAGAGCGCAGAGTGAGTCTCAAGAGAAAATCCAAAAAAGAATAGAAAAGATCGAGGCAAAAGTAGAATTCTTTAAGATGTTGTTTGGACCCGACAACCAAAGCATACAAGATGTAAGGCATGAGATGCAGCAAATCCAGGTAAGGGTACAGCAGCTTCAACAGTTGAGAAACAAAATAACAGACGCTGCAGACAAGCTCCAAATAGATGAGTTGGTAACAAGCCTAGAGGAACAAAACACTGCGCTGGAAGAGAAACTGCAGGAGGAATCCGAAACCTTGAGTGTGTTTGGATGGTTCAAAAAGCTTTTCGAATAGTTCTTGGTGTTTGAAAGATGCTACATATGATGGTCATGTGGTTATTTTTATGCGAAAAGGTCTAGCTGATTATAAAAGGTATAAAGAACCGGCACGCACGGCTATTAAAAGCCGCGTGGAGTTTTTTACAAAATTGTACGGATTTACTGCCAAACGAATATTCGTAAGGAACCAAAGAACTAGGTGGGGGAGTTGTTCAAGAAAAGGTAATCTTAATTTCAATTTCAGAATTGTCTACCTACCAAGGGAAATAGCGGACTACATCGTCGTACACGAGATATGTCACC
>JBAZBO010000018.1:0-12990 GCA_041671425.1 Patescibacteria group bacterium
GAAGACCTATTGGAGTAAGCAACCGAACTGCCTATGGTTCTGCCTATATTTCTTGAAAGAGACGAAATGAGTATTGTGTTATCTATGTTGCCGTCATACCAGTCTGGTTGTGTAAGTTTTAGATCCTCAAATCTCTTCGCCCAGATATCCTCTACACCAAATGCGGTGGCGTAAGGCAAAAGTTTTTCGAAGAACATCTGATTCTTAGCCTGATAGTCCAGCTGCTCATCCTGTGATTTGAGGAAATTTTCAAGGGATTTAGATTCCGAATACTTCTCTACTCCAAGCAAAGTTCGTTTCGCAGACTTTCTGCCAAACACAAAAGCTGCAATAGCCAATATAAGGTTTCCGGTCACTAGACCTGCTACACCAAGACCCATGTTGTTCATCTCAACCTTTGTAAAATCATTTTCGAACAACTTTTTCTTGGCAAGTTCCTGACTTAATGACTCCTTGAACTTTGTGATGCTCTTGGCAAATTTTGTAGATGTCTTTAGTGATTTTGCTTCTACCAAATTCTCTGAACTGGGAAATATTCCAGAAAGGATATCCTTTTCTGATTCCTGGAGATTGGTATCAATTGTGAAATCCTTCAATCTTTCAAATGAAAAATTCTTCTTCTCATCCACATGGATCTTAAGAAAACCTTTCTGAGCAAGTTGAATGATAGATGCAGTTATATCTCTGAAATCAATACTCTTGTCTATAAGTGATCCAGTTTCTGCCGCCGTATAAAGGCTTCCATCCTCATTCTTTGGTGGGTCAAACCACGCCGCCACTATCCTTTCATTCTGTTTGGTAAATCTCTTATCTCTTCTCCAACCCAAAAAGATCTTAAGAGGCAAAAATATAAACCATAGGAATGCACCAACAGTGATTCCTGCCCCAATAAGTATAGTTTTGATCCTTTCAAATATACTGGGCACATCTTCCTTAGGTTCCAGAACTCCTACTACACCTTTGCCAAAAGATGTGGAAAAGGTAAGGCCTTCACTTACGCCAAGACCTTGGGCTTTTACTAAAGATGAATTGCCTTGATTAGTTATTGTGCAGTTCTGAGTGTTTACACCAACAACCCCTGTATAACAGTAAGTATCAGGAACAAGATTATCGGGAAGTATTACTTTCACCAAAGCTTCCTTTATGGGAACCGGCCATGAGTTACCAGTGGCATTCCAATATAATTCGTCATGATCTTCAAAGTATGTCAATGCTCCCGCTACTTTGTAGGAAATAACATATGTATGTAATCCGGTTATAGTTTTGTTTGGATCTCCGATCTTTAGGTAAAGTTCGTCTTTCGTCGATTGATCAGAATATTGATATGACTCCCCCTTCTCATTCTTAATACTTATATTACTAAACGAAAGAAGAAATCTCTTTTTCTCCTCGTTTACTTTCACTTTAGGGATTTGTCTGAATATTCCGTGTCTTTCGTCGGGAAAGTTGTACTTTATTATCTCCAATACATCTACAGTTCCGTCCTTATTTATCTGGGCCTGTGAATTGAACTGCTGAATAAGCTCCTCATCAGCCAGAGCAGTTCGGCTCAGCAGTGAGAAGCAAATTGCAGTAAAAAATAAGGATAACCCTAGTTTTTTCATTTTATTGGTGGGCGAGACAGGACTTGAACCTGCACAGGTTTTACCCCACAACGACCTCAACGTTGCGCGTATGCCAATTCCGCCACTCGCCCAAGCTAAGGCATTATACAATATTTTCAAAGACCGAGAAGATGCAGTATTACAAGGAATACGAATGATGGGAGAAGGTTTGCTACCTCGATTTTCTTGATATCAGCCATGTTTATGGCAATACAGATCACTAGTATTCCGCCAAGAGCAGAAAGCTGGTTGACAAGAGTTTCACTGAAGAAAGACCCCAGAAGCGAGGATAGTATTGTCAACGCACCGATATATACAAAAACAACTATTGATGAGAACAAGACACCTACTCCATAGTTACTGACGAAGATCATTGAAATGAATATATCAAGAACCGACTTAGCAATAAGTAATGTCCTGTCACCTTGTATACCCTCATTAAGCGCTCCCACTATAGACATTGCGCCCACACAAAAGAAGACACTGGAGTTTACGAAGCCTGAAGCAAATGATCTAGAACCATTAGCAAAACGTTTTCTTAAAGATTCGCCAAATCTTTCCAGAATATTGTGAATTCCTAAGTACTGACCACTTATCGAACCCAATATCAAGCTAATAATTATCTGGAGAATGCTGACCGTACTCATTGCCATATTAATTCCCATATAGAGAAATACGACTGCAATAACTGTATAAAGTGATGTTTTATACTTCTCAGAGAATTTGCCGCATGTGAAAATGCCTATAATTCCACCAAAGATAATAGCAAGGGCATTGTAGAAAGCACCTAAAGGGAATGGGAACATACTTATCTACTTAATTGTATCCTTTAGAATGTTTTTGTAAACGATAATAGTCTGGAAACCCCCCGTTACATTGGTGCCGAAGGCGGGAGTTGAACCCGCACTCTCTTACGAGAACAGCCTCCTGAAGACTGCGCGTATGCCAATTTCGCCACTTCGGCTTGATCACAGGCGTAATTATATCGTATTTGTGTGAATTTGATATCATAGATACATGGCTTTCTGGTCTCGTAAAACTGACATTAATAAAGGTATTAGCTTTGGTGTCACATCTGGAGTAATAACAACTCTGGGTCTAATGGTTGGACTAAATGCAAGCACTCAATCGAGAGTTGCGGTTCTTTCAGGCATACTTTCTATAGCAATAGCTGATTCATTTTCTGACGCCATGGGCATGCATGTTTCAGAAGAGTCTCAATCAGAAAGTTCCAACAGTCAGATATGGAAGACTACAATCTTGACGTTATTATCCAAACTTGTTGTTGCATTATCTTTTGCCGTCCCCATTGTTTTGTTTCCGCTTAACATTGGTGTAAAGGTGTGTGTGCTTTGGGGTGTCTTGATCACTACTGTTTTTAGCTATAGATTAGCAAAAAACAGAAATGAGAATGCTCTGCATACTGTATCTGAACATGTGGGAATTGCAATATTTGTTGTCATTGCAAGTTACTTTGTGGGCAAGATAATCTCAGCCCTTAACTAGCATCTTTATCACAATACATCATATAATTTAGAAATGAGGAAATTCGTTCCTATGTGGGCAATGAAGTACATCCCTTTTGCTTTGGTGTTTTTTGTATTTATTCTGGGTTTTGGTTATCAGCATTTTAGAATAGTGAGGACTGAAAGATCACTCTTGGCACTAGAAAGCTCTCAGTCATTCTTCTCACAAAACTTCACAGAAGATCTGTTCAAAGATAATCTTAAGATGATGCAAGCGATTGTAGCTGAGAGTTCAATAACAGCTCTTCAAAAAGAGCTCGATGATCTTAGAGCCGCAAATCCTGAGGATGTACAGATAGATGAAGTATATGAGTCATTATCAGATCTGGAACAAAAGATCCAAAGAAATAAAAGTGCAGGTCTTAACCAACCTGATCTTACCGATCTACGGATTAAATGGGGTGAAGATGTACTTGATAAGGATTTTTCACCAATTATTAGTAGCATTGCCCAACAAACTAAACTACTTGATGACGAACATGCAGCTTATCTAAAAAAACTTGAGCAAACTGTGGTCGCAGCCACAGGTTACAGTTTTCAAACAGTTCAGACTGAAAGAGGAACATTCACTGCCTATGTAATCAAAGTGCCTTTGAGTAGCGTAAGGGTAAAAACACTTTCTGCCTCATCGGGAACTTGTAAAGACAATTGTCAGACAAAAAGTCTTGCTGACTATGTAAGAGAGAATGGGGGTTTTGCAGGTATGAATGGTTCATATTTTTGTCCTCCAGATTATTCTTCATGTGGGGGAAAGATAAACTCTTCAGACTTTGCACTTTACGATAGTAATGAGGGCAGGTGGGAACATAAAGATGCACTTGGATGGTCTGAAACGGGTCTACTTACTTTTAATGGTAGTGATCCATCATTCTATAAGAAATCCACTGAGTATGGTGGTGGGGGTGTAAGCGCAGGCATTTCAAACTATCCGTCATTGGTCAAAGATGGAAATATTGTTGTGGAAGATGATGATATGACCACCTATCAAAAAGATGTAAAGGGACCAAGAGGAGTTATTGGTGTGGGAGGTGAAAATCTATACCTTGCAATAATCAACTCTGCGACGGTCAAGGATGCCGCTTACGTAATAAGGGCTCTTGGAGCAAAGCATGCGCTCAACCTGGATGGTGGTGGCTCCTCCGCTATGTTTGTAAACGGTGGCTATGTGGTAGGTCCTGGAAGAAGTCTTCCCAACGCAATCGTGCTGATAAAGTAATTTGGTGAGGGCGGAGGGATTCGGACCCTCGACACCCTGGTTAAGAGCCAGGTGCTCTACCACTGAGCTACACCCCCACAAAACCCATACATTCTATCACTTATCCATGGAAAACTTAACCTCCAGTCTTTGTTACTTCTTCTTGTCCAGCTTATCCAAATTCAAAACTTTGACGCCAAAATAGACAACTGCCGATACAACTAGAAAATCAACAATCACTGTTACGAAGTTACCGTACTTCAATTCGGCCGAACCGATCATCACAGAAGCATCACTCAAGTTCCCAACAGCTCCCAGCAATATTCCCAGCAAGGGGTTTATGATATCGCTTACCAAAGACGCAACTACTTTGGACACAGCGCCACCTAAAATAAATCCAACCGCCAAACCCATCACACCCTGTTCTCTAATAAATTCAACAAAACCTTTCATTGCAATCACCTCCTGGATATATTCTATTCAAAATAACTGACTATGTAAACGCGTGCGGCGACCCGATGGCCGCCGCATTAAAAGTCCAAGTTAAGAAACTAGCGTATTACTTCTTCGCTCTCTTTGTCTTCTTTACTGTCTTCTTGGCTTTCTTTACTGTCTTTTTCTTTGCTGGCATGGGCAGGTCACCTCCTAAAACAGGTGTAATTAATTAAATCTCTTCATCATCTAAATCAAGATCATCATCAAAGTCGCCTGAAAGGTCATCTTCATCTATCGGAAGACCTTTCTTTTTTGCAACTTCTTTTCGCACCTCTTCATAAAGATCAAATTCTTCATCAGTTGCTTCCATGGGAAGTTCCCAGTCAATGTTCTCTTCTAACTTCTTTGTGATTTCCTCTCTAGTGAGCATGCGACTTCACCTCCTCAAATAAAAAACTTTGCACAAGGCAAAGTAAAAATGTTTATTAAAATATCTTTAAACACTTAAGCATTTTTCATCTATTATTTTGTATTAAATACAAAAAAAGTCAATAGTAAATATAATATAATGTTGATTGTAATGTTAATAAAATGGCGCCCCCAGGAAGATTTGAACTCCCGACCCCTCCGTCCGAAGCGGAGTGCTCTAGTCCACTGAGCTATGGGGGCTGACACTTTGGTATTATACATCAGTAAACAGGTGCTTTTACAAAGGCCTATCAATAAACTAAAATAACCACATGCATCTTGAAAGATATAGAAATCGCTTCATTATTGTCTATGTTGTTGTTGTGGTAGTTTTATATATTTTTGTCAGAAGTGCATTGAACGATACATCTATTCAGATATCTGACAAAGAACCTATACAAAAAGCTGAGCATATAGAAGAGTACAATGTGAAACTTTCTGTTCCATACCTGAATAAAGAATATACGATCAAGCTTAATAGTACCGATACAGTGTTGGATCTGCTTGAGACATTAAGAAGGGATGATACAAGTTACTTCTATTATGAAAAGACACTTTATACATATGGATTGGAGTTATGCTGTATCAACGACACAAATCTTAGTTGGAAACTTAAATTCAATAACGAAGATATCACAAAAAATATTGACGATATATATCTTCAGAATGATGGCGTTTATATATTGGAACCTGATTTTACTCGTACCTCAGAGCTTCAATAGGATCTAGCTTACTTGCCTTAACCGCAGGATAAGTCCCAAAGAGCACACCCACCGCTATTGAGAATCCAAGTGCAAGTGCAATAGTCCCTGGCTTGATCTCTGCTTGTATCCATCTCTGTGCAATTATAGTAGCGCATGCACCAACCAATAATCCTAGTATCCCTCCAAGGATACTTACTAATATAGACTCAGTCATGAACTGAAATGCAATATTACCAGATGTTGCACCCAAAGCTCTTCGCAGACCAATTTCCTTAATTCTTTCTGTAACCGAGACAAGCATTATGTTCATTATCCCTATACCACCTACGATCAATGAGATACTTGAAATAGCAATCAAAGCTATCTCGATAATTCCTATTATGCTGTTAAATGTTTCAAGAAAGTCTTCTTGAGTGAAAATTGTAAATTCATCATCATCCATACTTTTTAACATCGCGAGCTGAATTTCTCTTTTTGCATCGTCTATAGATATGCCATCAGGTACACTTGCAGATATGTATGTGTATTGTGAGTAATCAAATACCTGATCCATTGTTGTGTCAGGTATTATGATCATCTTGTTGAAGTCTTCTGATTTCTCTTCGATCACACCTATAACCAAAAACTGAGTATCACCAAGAGTAATCTTTTTTTCAATAGGATCAATTTCTTTAAAAAGCTTGTCCTTAACATAGGAACCAATAACAGCTACTTTCTGCTTAGAACTTCTGTCCTGCTCAGTGAAATATCTACCGCTTTCCAGTGGTACGTTATACATGGGGAAAAAATCTACATAACTGGAAACAAGCGAACTGTAATATGATTTATTCTTATACTTTGCAGTCTGCCCCATGGCAATTATGGGACTTATATACTCGTAATAACCCTTTGCACCCCGCTCAATATTGTGCAGTTCAGTCAAAGATAGTTCGTTATCAGAGAAGAAAGTGGCGGGGTCGTTTGCAATACCACCAGCCCCTGGACAGAAATAAAGCAAATTACTTCCGAGAGCTTAAAATTGTGTATCTATGTAAATCCTAACACCGTTTACTAGAGATGTAAGTGTAACTACAGCAAACACTCCAATAAGTACTCCCAGAGTAGTGAGAAAAGTTCTAAGCATGTTCTGCGTAAGAGCTTTTATAGATGTTAGAAATGACTCAGTTGCTTTCATTATTCGTATCCCAAGGCTACTATTGGGTCCTTTTTTGCAGCAGTTATGGCTGGATACGTTCCAAATAGTAAGCCAACAACTAGTGAGAATATAAAACTAAGAAGTATTCCCCATAAAGGAATGGTGGCTCTGATAAATGACCTGGCTAAAAATGTGACTACAAAGGCCAGAGAAAGCCCAAGCATTCCGCCTAGCAAACCTATTAGCAAGGCTTCGATTGAAAATTGAAGTGCAATATTATTTGAAGTTGCACCCAGAGCTTTTTTGAGACCAATCTCCTGCGTCCTTTCAGTAACCGAAACTAGCATAATGTTCATTATCCCTATACCACCGACTATAAGAGAAATTCCTGATATCGCAGCAAGAGCAGAAGAAAGTACCCCCAATATCTGACTTACAGACTTTAGAATGTCTTTCTGTGTAAAAACAGTAAATTCATCATCTTTCAAGTCTCTTCTAATTGCATATTTTACTTGCTTTCGTGCTTCATCAAGATCAACATTATCTTTTGCTTTGATGGTGATGCCACTAAGGTTCTTTACGTTGAAATACTCCATTACGGATGTGTATGGGATTATGACCCTGTCGTCAGACATCCTGCCCTTTGATTTTGTTGTACCTATAACAACAAACGCCATGTCATCAACTTTAACTTCCTGCCCAATAGGATCTAGCTCTCCAAACAATTCTTTGACGATTTCAGGGGCAATAACCGCAACCTTCTTCTTCTCTCTTACTTCTGCCTGTGTAAAAAATCTTCCTTTCTCTAACCCCAGATCAACTATTTTAATAGCCTGATCACTAGCACCATATATAGATCCGTAGAAACTGTTTGACCTTCTCGTAACCAATTTATTCATTCTTATATTTGGTGTCATGTTATCAACGTAATCAGAGGCGTGCTTATCAATCAAGTCCATATGTTTTTCATCTAGTTTGTTGTTCGCATACGCTAGTGCTGGGTCAGATCCCATGTCTATGTTTCCAGGTGACACCAATATCAGATTCGATCCCAGTGCGTTGAAGCTATCTATAATGAAATTCTCCACGCCATTCACAAGTGCAATAAGTGTAACGACGGAAAACACACCTATGATCATACCTAGCATTGTGAGAAAAGACCTCAGTTTATTGGCAGATAGTGATCTGATGGCTGAAATAAACGGTTCAGATATTTTCATCTATTGGACTTTCCCGTCTCTTATGAAGATCTTTCTGTCTGCTACTCCCGCAAGCTCTTCATCGTGTGTTACCAAGACTATAGTCCTGCCATTTTCATGAAGGTTTTTGAATATCTGGATAATCTCACTGCCAGTTTTGGTGTCAAGATTCCCTGTAGGTTCGTCTGCAAGTACTATGGAGGGATCATTCACAAGAGCTCTAGCAATTGCTACCCTTTGTCTTTGTCCTCCAGAAAGCTCATTAGATTTATTAGAAAGCCTGTTACCCAGCTCAACGGTATTAAGCATATCTAGAGCTTTTTGTTTCCAAGCGCTCTTTGGCACTGAACTATATCTAAGTGGCAGTATTACATTATCCAACGCAGAAGCTCTTCTTAATAGATTAAATGACTGAAATACAAAACCAATTTCTTTGTTCCTGACCTGGGCAAGTTGCTTCTCGGAAAAATCAACAACATCAGTACCATTAAGCAAAACCTCACCGCTTGTTGGTGTGTCCAAAAGCCCCATTATATGCATGAGAGTTGACTTACCCGATCCTGATTTACCCACTATAGCAACAAATTCACCACGATCTATCTTTATGGAAACGTCCTCAAGAGCTATGATTTCTTCATCTCCAAGCTTATATTTTTTTGTGACATTCTTGGTCTCTAAAACTGGGTTCATTTTTGAATGATTGCATTGAAACCTTCTTCTAGTTTTGCGTCACCAACCGGTGCATATATTTCATCAGTGAAATCAGTCTTTATCTCAGTCAAGATGTCACCTTCCAAGCCTATATCGATATACAATCTTTTCAGAACCTTGTTTTGCACAGTCCATACATATGGTTTTTCTTCTTCATCAAAATTCACTTCGTCATAAAGTAATGACCTTACTTCTCCGTTTGATGACTCAGATATGACTTTGGCATCCCCGGTCATCCCAAGAAGCATGCCTTCTTGATCTTCGTCAAAAGCTACTTCAACAGTAAAGCTGGGGGAAGTTCCACCATTGGCATACTGCGGCAATCTAGTTATCTTCCCCATGAATGTTTTATCATTAAATGGGTCTAGGCTTATCTCTACTAGCTGTCCTTCCTTTATTGATCCAAAGTCCTCTTGATCAAGTCTTACTTCAAAATACAGATCTTCTACGTTGGCAAATTTGATAATGGGCTCATATGCCACAGATGAATCTCCTTCCTTCTTTGTAATATTAAGAACAACACCATCAAAAGGTGCATAAATAAAGGAGTCACCGTATAGTCCCTGTTGTGCTTTATAGGCAGCTTCTGCCTTACTGATCAACTCATCTAATCTTGTTACATTCAGTTTGTATTCGTCGTCACCACCAACTGCATCTGTATCATCTTCATAATTCTCCACATATATTTCCTTGTCTTTGATAGCAAGATCCCTGGAGTCCTTATATGTCTGTAATGTGTTGGCGGCAACGTTGTTGTTCAAAGCCGCAAGTAAAGCACCTCGTGCTACAGAATCTCCTTCATCTACGTACAGTTTCGCAATCTCTCCTGCTGACATGTTAAAAGTCAGATCCGCAGACTTTCGGGCTTTTACCTCACCACTAACAGATATTGTCCTTTCAACAACACGGTTCTTCACTTCTATTTTCCTAACGGGTACAGCATTAACCTTGCTTCTGAATAGCACAAAACGAGAAAAAAGTAGCACCAAAGTAACTATAAGTGCATATTTTCCTATTCTGAATAGTTTACTTTTCATCAAAAACCTTTGAGGATCAGGTCTTCAACCTTCCCAGGCTCCATATTATACACGCTTGCTATCTCTTTCCCGTCTTTTATGAAGGTAAATACCGGGCCGTATCTTTCAATCCAGTACAAAGCTTTTTCACTGATTTTCTCGTCTGTGAAGCTTTGGGGGTTTCTGATATAGACATAGTAACCTGCAAGATCAGTGTCCTTTAGAAGGTCAATATGATACCTTGCAATGGATTCCCTCTCATTTGTTGAGTAGTATGTGCCAGCGGGTGCTGTGGTCCTTATCAGATTTCCTATCTCGTCCCAATTCCTGAAATACGGAAACCCGAACATACTAAGGTGGTAAAGGTGATTTGGCTTTGGAAGTTCCCACAGCAAGAAATACTCCTGTTCCCACGGGTATTCTTCTTTATGGTTCGCATAGATCGTGTAAGACTGTAGGAACAGAAAAACAAAAAACACACAGGTTAGTATTGTATAGACTATTCTCAAACTAAGGCTTTTCAGTACCTTACAAAAAAACCTTTCAATAGTATTCAAGCTCAAGCCCAGGAATATAAATACTGGTATCAAATATGAGTATATGTGTGTCCCGGGAAGGGTTACAACAACCTCAAGAAACAAAAAAGGAATGAAAAACCATAGCAGAAGCCCTAGATTTTTTAACAGACCCGTCCCCGAAGATGTGTTCACTTCCATTTTTGTTAGAAAGTTGGCAATGCGACCGGTCTTGTTTGTTATTTTGTGCAAAAACGTCTGGAGGAGTGATTCGAACAAAACTAGTACACCACCAATAATTCCGAAAAGAATATAGAAATGTATAACATAGATAGGTTGATATACCGAAAAAAGGTAAGTTGAGCTAGAGATCTTCCCTCCCGTACCAACAAGTCTTCCATGCCAATAACTCGACGTCCCTGGGGTTATGGATAACGCAAAGGGTACATAAAACACCAGTAGTAGCGTAAGAAATATTGCTGCTGAGAGGAACAGGTGCTTTAAGGATTTTCTATGATCGCTCAACCAAATAAAGAGTAAGTATGCTGCAAATGGAAAGATAAAGATACCGTCATAATGTGAAAGTATGGAAAGCGCCCAAAATATGAAACCTGCATACAAGCCTTTAATCTCCCACTTCTTCTCTTTGATACTCAGGGAGAAAAAATATAAAGAAATGAGCATGAAAAGTATTACGAATGACTGATATTGGATGATCCTTGAGAAAGCAACGAAAAAACCATTGAAAGAAAAGAATAGTGATGAGAACAATGCCACCCTTTTGTTGTAATGTAGACACAGGAGCTTGTAGAAGATCAAAACGGATAATGTGCCTGCCAGAGCAAAAGGAACCCTCATCCAGAACCTGTGTGCGTACATAGGATCTAGAAGCTTCAGTAAAAAGGTTACAAAAAATTGTACAGGTCCTTTCCTTTGAGTCAAAAGGAACTCTGATACAGATTGTCCGGGGTCAGGTATAAAAAGCGCCTTGATCTCATCACCCTGGTAATCGGAGTAACCCAGGTCACAAATTCTCAAGAGCAATGCGCTAGATAAAAGCAGGAAAATGGGAACGTATTTTATATATCTATTCAGATGCATATACTTCAAGCTCATTCATTGCTCTTGTCACAGCAACAAAAGCCCTTTTTGCTTCAAAGAAAGATGATATCTTGCTCAATCTCAAGTTTAGCACATAAACTTTTGAGAACTCTAAACCCTTACAGTTATCAAATGTTGTCAGATAAACCCCTTTGGGTATGTAATGGATTGGCTTATTCTCATCCAGGATTATTATCTCTTCCTTTGTTTTTATATTATTAAGGATTGTCTTGGCTTTATTGAAGGACGTCTCATCAAAACAAATAACACCAATACTTTTGTCCAGGTCTTTTAGGTCAGTTTCAATTGAATTCGAGAAAAACGATACCATATCTTCTGTCGAACCAAACTCCTTGACGACTGGTTCAATGCCAATTCTATTGATCGACTTTGGCAGATACTTCTGTGTGTAAGGGCTTAATATACTGTTGGCCAGGTCTATTATCTGTTTTGTGCTCCTATAGTTCGTATCAAGCTCAAAGATATTTGCGTTCTTAGCCTCAGTTACTACTTCGTATATCTCATCCCACTTTGACAAGCCTTCTTCACGTATTGATTGGTTTAGATCTCCCAGTATGCAAAGCCTGCCTCTTAATACGAATTTCGAGAGCACGGTGTATTCAAGTAAACTAAGGTCTTGCGCCTCATCTACCACACAATATTCAAATTTCTGAGTATTTTGTAAACCAAATACCTCGGAGTGGAGGAACATATATAAAAGAGTATCTTTGTAACCTAGTTTTTCTTTGACATCCAATTCCGCGAACTTTAGGAGTTCGGGAAAGTCAGAGTTCTCTAGATCTTTCCCAAAATTCCTTATCTTTGTGACAAGTTTCCTAAGATCTGTGATATTGCTCTGATAAAGCCATGCATTTATTGAGTTTGGATTTTCCTTAAAATAGTCTTTCTGACTTTCAAGCTCTTCATTAAGGTCAGTCACTATCTCCAGCATATTATCCTGAACGGACTGTGAGGTATCGTAAACGAATCCCCCGAAAGATTCAAACTCCTCATCTTCAAAAACTTTTTGTATCTTTTCTTCATATTTGCTATGAATGGCTTTGATCTTCTCTCGCAGTAAATTTATTCGATCAAGCGTAACTTCAGGTCCAAAGTTCTCAAGATTGAAGTCCATCCTGATGCTGTATTTCTCTCTAAATACGGAGTTATATACCAGGTCCTTCAGTGTCTTGTAATTGATGTTGAATATCCCCAGTTTTGGGAAAAGCGTAGAAAGGTAACCTACAAGTATCTGGTTTTTTGCAATGAGAATGGATCTTTCTGGATGGATGAGCTCGGGGTAGTTGAAAAAAATATGCGAAAGCTTGTGGATAGCAACAGTACTCTTGCCGCTTCCGACACAGCCTTGAACAATACATAT
>JBAZBO010000019.1:0-12932 GCA_041671425.1 Patescibacteria group bacterium
AAATAGTAAACGCCCCCAGGAAAAGACCAGAGAATGTTACGGAATTTGCAAGGTCATTGCTGCTATCCCCATCGTCATCAATAGTAAACCCGCCTAAAGCAGGAATTCCCGTAATGGTAAAACCAAAGTCTTGCTCATCATTCGGCACAGTGTCTTTAACAACTGTTATGGAACCCCTGTTTACAGCATTACTAAAAAGACAAACAGTGGTGTTTCCTTTAGTTACCGTTGCGGCTGCTCTATTATTTAGTATATCCGGCGTACAATTTGTCCCACTGATCGAAGAAAGATGAAAAGTACTTAATGGGCCAGTCTCAACAATTGTGTGATTATCAATAGTTGTTACCTGACCAAAGTCAACAACTCCATTTGAGTCTGCCTGGATAGCAGTACCACCATCCAAACTAAACCACCAATCAGTAACCTCTCCAAAATCTACTATCTTCTGGACCTTTAAGTTACCTGTGTCGCGTGTATTTACAACATAGCACTTTATGTCATCTCCAATACCTAAAGTGACGGTATTGGGAGATGCCCCCTGACCCTTATCACAAACCCAAGATTCAGGAGAGAAACCTGCCGGTCCGGATTCGGAAAGGGTATATGTACCAGCTACAAACCCTGAACCACTAACAACAGGCGTAGCACCTGAAATAGAGGTTGGACCGGTAGCAGTAAGTGTCCACAATAATGGGGAAACCCCATCTACTCTCTTCTCAAGCGTAAGCTTTGGTGCGATATCATCATTCGTTATAGAACATGTATAGCTTTTACCGGGCTCAACTGTAAGGGATCCATCGGCAGCACAATCCCCACCCCATACACCAGCAGCATAACCCACCAAGGCAGTACTCTCACTTACGGCGTAAGCCCCTGCCAAAAGTGTCTGTGGCGCATCCCAATCAACAGCATCGGTTCTAATATAAGCTTGGAAATCGCTTTCAGTAGCAGTACCCCCGTTATCATTTGTAACTGTTTTAACCAAGGTCAAAGTACCCATCCTAAGTGTATTTGTTATAGTACAGGTAACATCATCCCCATAAGTAAGACTTACCGTTTCAATACCACTCGCATCTTTATTATAGGGGACTGGATTATCAGGATTACTCTCACAATCCCAATCACTCTTCGAATAATCTGTAAAACCACCAGTCTCAGAAAGAGTGTAGGTGTCAGGTTTGAAACCCAGACCACTAACAACCGGTGTTGCCCCCGATATGTTAGTTGGGGAGATACCAGTACCTGTTGCACTAAGAGTCCAAGATGTTGACGGGGCAGTCCCATCTACAACCTCTTTCAAAAGAGTAAGTTTAGGATTTGAACTATTGGTAATGGTGCAAACAGCCTTATCATTATTTTCAAGAGTGATGGAATTCCCCAGTACTGGAAGGGCGCCATTCTTCGCACAACTCCATTGACTGGCCGCATAACCTGAGGGTCCGGTTTCAGAGAGAGTATAGATTCCTGCTAATACAACTCCAGAAACATAATTAATAGAGGGATCACTGACAGGAGGCGTACCTGAAATAGTAGAAGGTCCTATAGCAGCGAGAGTCCAGTCAGAAAAACTTCCAGAACCAGTGGGGTTAAATTCCTTGACTAGCTTCAAAGACGGAGGAGTAGTAATGACCTGATCAGTAGTACTTGCGTAACATTTGGGACTAGAACAATCGTAAGTTACATTAAATACATTCTCACAGTTCAGTGTTTCGTCCTTTAAAGTGTTGTTAGACCAATTTAGTACAAGATCACGGATGGAAAGGCTACTTCCGCAAGCCACATCTCCTATGTGGTATATGATTTCCTGAGAACCAGATACATTATCTACACATGTATCAAAAGCATCTATCAATCCAGCATCTGCTCCATTTATTAACAACTGCCCCTGAATATAAACGGAATACCTGTTTGAGGCAGTGGAAGTGTAATTGATCTTCAAATAAGAATCTTTGGACGTATCACCTATTCCACAAGTCAAAGGATTACCAGAGGCATCCACCAAAGCAATAATCTGAACTTTGACATCCTCTGAAACACATTGGCCAGTACATGTGTAAGGAAAATCCAACGCACTCACTAGGGGCAGAATCTCATTGTTTGTCTGAAAAAGGTCCAAAGACTTGTTGTTCTTAACTATAAACACCGTAAAATGATCCAGCCCATTCACCTCTACGGTTCCATTATTCTGATCCAGTTTACCTAAATCAACATTCTTAATATCCTCATTTTTTATATTCTCTTTTATTTCATTAATGGTTTTCTCAATATATGAAACCTCAGCCTCTGCACCTTCAGGCTTCGGCAAAGTCAGATCATATTCAAGCTCCCCATCCTTCATCTCAGTCGTAATGTCGAAGGCATACTCAGCGTCAGTTCTAAACTCATCAGGAAGATCAAGATCAGAGACTTTCACTCTTTCAATTTTCAAATGAGACCTTAGGTCCAAATTCTTTGGTAGTTTAGTGAATGTGACCGAAACGTCTTCATCTAATGGAAAAACATATCTGACACCCAAAGCGACATCGTTCGAGGTTTCGGCTATTTCACCATTTACCGTCCAATCTTCAGTTTTTGTATCTATAACTTCGACACCCTCGGCCAATTCCTCATAACCATCCTCGCCCTCCCTTATATCAGAAACAGCTTCTGGTAAGATGTCTCCCTGAGGCTCTTCTTCCACCACAACAGGCTCATCAGGTACAACGATATTATCCGCGGGAGCAGTTTCTTCAACCAAAGGTTGCTCTTCCTCAACTACAGGCTGTTCTTCCGCATCAACAGAACCTTCGGCTACTTCTTCAGCATCTGCTGGCTCTTCCACTACAGCAGCTTCCTCCTGATCCACTTCCTGAACCAATCCTTCTTCGATGGCCGGCTCTTCAGCCGCATAGGCCACCATGGGCATGGCAATTAAAAATGGACTGGAAATATTTACAAACATGGACAGAGAGGCAAGATATGAGATTATCTTTTTGCCGGAAGAGGCTTTGATGCGGATCTTCATAATACCTTTCATAAATAATTAAAAAAGGCCACAAAAAGTGCGGCCATCAAAACTAACTATTAAGCTGTAAATAAGTTCGATCTTCATTTCCTTCTTCAGGAGCAGAAATTACATCATCACTATTACACTTATACCTATCGGTTGTCAAATATATGAATCCTATAACAAGGGGGTTTAGAGACGTAACAAAGAGTCTATGAAGATGTCCAAATCCCCGTCGAGAACCGCATCCGGGTTGGTACTCTCCACCTCTGTCCTTAGGTCCTTGACCAGCTTATAAGGATGTAGAACATAGTTTCTGATCTGGTTTCCCCACCCAGGCATTTTGTATACTCCTTTGAGTTTCGCCTTCTCAGCCTCTTGTTTCTCCAGCTCCAAAGCATACAGCTTGGATTTGAGCACCTTCATGGCTTTTTCTCTGTTTTTCGCCTGATATCTCTCGGTCTGGTTCTCCACCACTATACCAGAAGGAATATGTCTTATCCTGACTGCAGTGGACACTTTATTCACATTTTGGCCACCGTGCCCACCCGACCTAAAGGCCTCAAATACGATATCCTCATCCTTCACTTCTATATCAATAGAATCATCTACCTCTGGGATAACCTCCACCAGGGCAAACGAGGTCTGCCTTAAACTATCAGCATTGAATGGAGATTGCCTTACCAGCCTGTGGACACCTGCCTCCCTTTTTAAAAAACCATAAGCATATGTCCCTATAACTTCTATAGTCACAGTTTTAAGACCAGCCTCATCTCCCTGCGTTTGTTCCAAGATCTCTGACTTCCAACCCCTCCTTTCACAATATCTCATATACATTCTCAGAAGCATCGAGGTCCAATCCATTGCTTCTGTTCCCCCCTGTCCAGCGTGTATAGATAGAAGAGCCGTCCCCCTGTCATGCTTTCCAGACAAAAAGATTTTCTCCTCTAGTTTTGCAATTGCACTATCGAAATCCTCCAAGTCATTTTCTTCCAAATAAAGCTCCAGCATGGAATAGTCGTCTATATCTTTTTGGAGTTCTGATAAGTCTTGTGCAACCTTCTGGCCCTCTTCCCAATTCTTCCACAACGCTTCGTCACCCATCCTCTCTTTGAGGGCTGATATTTTCCCCTTTTTGTCGTCAATGAAGAGTTTTTCTTTTAGTAGGTTAAGTCTGTCCAAACGTTCATCCATACTATATCCAGCCTTAAATGTAATTTTTCAAAGACTCTTCCTTAGCAAGCTCACTTACCAGCTCTTTTACCTTGGCGGCCTTGTCTTTGTGTACTACCAGTAGGGCATCCTTTGTATTCACCACGATCATACCATCAAGCCCCACCACCGCCACCAACTTTTCTCCATCTTCATTTATGACCACAGAGTCTCTTGTGTTATAGGAATGCGTAAGCCCTCTTTCCAGATTCTCATCCTCACTTTTGGTAAGGGCCTCCTTAAATGCATACAGTGTCCCTGGGTCAGACCAACCAAGGGTTGGGGTCAGAACCACCGCCTGCTCAGAAGGTATCTTTTCTACAATAGCATTGTCAAAATGAATGGCCTCCAAGGTGGGGTAGATCTTCTTCAAGGTCGCAATCTCTTTGAAGGTTCCCACATTGGCTTCTATTTCCACAAGAGCTTTGTACATTTCGGGCACACTTTTCTCGTAAAGGGAAAGTAGAAAGTCTATATCCAGAATGAAGTAACCAGGATTCCAGAACCACTCACCAGAAGCAAACATCTTCTTGCAATCCTCAAGCTCAGGCCTGTATTTCCATCCTAGAAATTCATAAGCTTTATTACCTATACTTTTTCCTACATGTATCCAACCCAGGTTGTCTTCAGCATATCTGGGCTTTTCAGCAACAAAAACTATTTTACTTGCGTCTTTCAATACATGTTGTTCACCTTCCTTTAGTACCCATATAAAGTCTTTGACATTATTCATCAAATGATCTGCCCAAAGAATAGCCACCGGACCCTTATACCCAGACTTTCTCAGCCTGACAAAGTTATAACCAATGGCTGCGGTCAGATCCCTTTTTTCTGGTTCTCCTACAATATTCACATGCGGTATCTGCGGGAGCTGTTCCATCACCAGAGGAACATAAGCCTCGTTTGTACTAACATATATGTCTTCAACACAGAAATCTTTTTCTATCCTTTCTACGGCTAGCTGCAAAGTGGATTTACCATCAAAAAGCTTATGGAATTGTTTAGGCGAATTTTTTCTAGAAAGAGGCCAGAGCCTTGTACCAGCCCCTCCTGCAAAGATTAGTATTTTCATGATTATGAAATTGTATCACTTCCAAAAACTTCTGTACCTAGAGTAAGAACGTCCCCTCTATTTATTTCCTTGGCCAACATTTTTACCGCGAGGTACGTTTCAACGTTCTCTTCTATCACCCTAGACAACGGTCGTGCACCCCATTCAGGACTATATCCTTTATCAGCCAGGGCATCTATCAGTTCCTCTTTGAACGAAACCTTTATACCCTTCTCAGCTGTCATTCTCTCTACCCTTTTCAGGATGATCCTAGCAATAGCCTTCACATTCTCTTTGGTCAATGGGTTAAAGACTATGATCCCGTTGAACCTGTTAAGAAATTCCGGAGCAAAATGTTCCTGTACCTTTTTGTTCACAGCTGTCTGCATTTGTACAAAATCCCCTCTTTGCTGAGTTACTTCCTGGATTTCCCTGGTACCAACATTGCTAGTTGCAATTATTATAGTGTTAGTAAAATCGTAGGTTCTACCCAAAGAATCCGTTATCCTCCCGTCATCCAAAACCTGTAGAAATGTCAGAAGGATACTAGAGTAAGCCTTCTCCAGCTCATCCAGTAAAATAAGGGAAAATGGTTTCGTCCTTACAGCTTCAGTAAGAGCACCTTTCACTTTCCCGTCAGGGGAACCGATCAAACGGTTCATACTATCTATCTGCTGATATTCACTCATGTCCAAGCGGATCATGGAGTCTTCATCTCCAAAGTAGATCTTTGCCAAAGTCTTCGCAGTCTCTGTCTTGCCCACCCCTGTAGTACCTACAAACAAGAAACTGGCAATAGGCTTGCCCTCGTCACGCACACCGGCTCGAGCTCTCTTTAGGGCTTTAGCCACTTGGTCTATAGCATGGTCCTGACCAATCACACTTTGCTTCATTTCATTTTCTAAGTTGAGAAGCTTCTGAGACTCGTCTTCGGTCACCACAGAAACTGGTATCTTGGTCAGCAGGGACACCTGCTGTTCTATAAGCTTGGAATCCACCACCCTAGTTGTGGAGTTTACTGACGCAATGGCACGAGACAATATATCAATCCCTTTGTCAGGATGCACCCTATCATGGATCAGCTTGTTGGAAAGGAATATTACTCTTCTTAAAGCTGGAAGAGTGATAAATACCTTCTTAGTCTCCTCCATATCCCTTGAGACCGATTTTAATACTGCAAGAGTTTGAGCATCTGATGCCTGAGGAACTTCCACAAGATGGAAAAGTCTGGCAAAAGCACCATTGGGTTCAACATATTTTCTGTAATTCTCAATATTAGTAGCCCCAATAACCCTTACCCCCTCACTAGAAATATAAGGCTCCAGGATCGAATAGGCACTGGCAACCTGAGTATCACTTTCACCCATGCTGGTAGAAAGGTTATGGATCTCGTCTATAAATAAGATAATGTCATTGGATCCGGTTACTTCTTCCATAACCTTCTTTATGTTTTCCGAAAGCTCCCCCGGAGTCTTTGCACCGGTAACTAAAGAACCTGCATCTACTTTTACTATTCTTTTATTCTGCAAAGTCTTGTAGCTGGTACCGGCAATGATCCTTCTAGCTATCTCCTTCACAACCGAGGTCTTGCCACAACCTGGGGGGCCAATGATCAAGATATCGTCCTTGCCACTACTAAGCATTTCCGCAACTTCTTCTATCAAGCTAGTATGTGCAACAACTTTCTTGATCCTGCCCTTCTTTGCCAAGCCGGTGTAGTCTTCCGAGATCGAGTCTAAGAGAGGAGTAACCCTTCCTGTCATACCCTTCCCAATGCCACCCATCCCCCCATACTCATAATCATCCTGCCAAAAATAAACTCTAGAAAGCTCTTCTCTCTCGTTCACAATCCATTCGGCAGCCTCCTCCAGTATCTCAACCGAAGAATCGAGCCTAACCAACAACTGTTCTACTCCTTCAAGACCGGAAATATACGCACAGAATAACTGCTCTAGCTCCACATATCGGGAGCCTTGCTTTCTGGCAAGTTCAAAGGAAGCCCGATCCAAAACCAAATCATTCTTCTCGGAAAGCCGGGATACTTCATTTTCAAACCCCTTGTCATAAAGCTCAGACTTTCTAAGCAGAAAAACCACTTTCTCTTCCTTCAGTAAATCAAGGAAAGACGTCCCAGTATTTGAGGAAAGAGCTTCGAGATACTTTTTGACATTGGGTCTGAAAGATAGTTTTATCTTGTCATCAGACACCTGCGAGATCCTTCTCTGTGGGATGTTCTTTACCGCAAGGGTATGCACGTACAGAAGTATTGTAAATATAGGTATAACCCAAAACCCCCAATGGTACAAAATTATGAGAGGCAGTAACCACCAGAGAACAGGCAGTAATATTGTAATGATAAGAAGGAAGACCATCAGAATGAAACCAAACACGATCTGAAAAACTCTTATTACAAAACCAATGAACCTGCCTGGCAAGGTATAGTCACCAAAAAGCGGGACAAACAGCAGCCGGATATTCAAAATAAAGGATATCTGGTTATCAACCATGACTATAACCCTCTTGGCAACCATGAATATCTTTTTGGGAGCTTTGAATAACCACCACTGAAGTGGTTCTATAAAGAAATAGGGCAGTGCAGTCATACATTACTAGGATAGCATAAATCGAATTAACTGGGGGCACCTTACGGTGCCCCCTTTTGGGATCAGAGCCCCAGCGAGTTGAATTCGAAATCAAATATAGCGGTTTTTCCCTGTTTAGTATCCGAGACAACCCCAGTGGAAAACCTCAAGATCAGGGAGTACACACTCCCACCATTCACATTGCCCAATGAGTAACCCTCAGTCTTCCACTTTATAAGTGTCTTTTTACCTAAGGACGCACCTGTTTCGCCCTCATCAACAGTCCCGTCACTATCAAGGTCTGTCCATACGAAAGGCTCAACAAAGATAATAGACCTCAGATCATCAGGGTCGTTTGCTGTTTCGTAGTTGGCATAGCTAGTCAGTGCGACCGGGGTTGTAGCATTGTTATAGATCTTTACTAAGTAATCTCTCTGCCAATTGGGCGCTACATTACTGAATAAAGGTCCCTGAACCTCGTCGGCTAGGTTATCTCCACCTAAGCCCTGTGACACATCCTTCAACAGTTTGATGTCTGCACTCCCAACAGAAAACGAACTGCCCAACACTTTACCCTTATCCCCAAAGGCAGCTGCTGCTATACCCACCCCTACTAGCGTAACCAGTATCAATGCACCAAAGATATACAGTTTTCTCTTCATTCAATCACCTCCTTTAGGTCAAATAAATTAAGTGCTTTCAAGCTGGAAAACCCATTGTCAGTCACGATCACATGATCTATCAGCGCAACTCCAAGTGTTACACCTCCTCTGGCTATCCTTTTCGTCACCTCTATATCGTCTTTGCTTGGGGTTGCGTCTAAAGAGGGGTGGTTATGAACCAGTATTATGTAGGCAGCGTTTTTCGAGAAAGCTTTCTCAAAAACCTCCCTGGGATGAACTAATGACTCATTCAAAGTACCGACACTTATAAGGTCTTTAGAGATCAACTTCTTTTGAGAATCTAATGAAAGTAGATACAGGCACTCTTTGTTCTTGGAAAACAAATCCTTTCTGACACAGTTGAAGACATCCTTGGGTGAGATGATCTTCATTCTTTGATTGTCTTGATGGAAATGCATCCTCATTGAAATCTCACACATAGCTTTGATACAACAAGCCTTTGCCATACCAATATCTTTCATCTCCATTAGCTTCACCACATCTGCGTTCAAGAGCCCCCTAAAGCCATCAAACTTATTCAATATAAGATTGGCCAGGTCCAGAGCAGAATTCTTCACGCCTCCAGAGCCAAGGACTATAGCCAGAAGCTCGACATCAGACAAAGATGTCTCTCCATTTGAAAGAAGCCTTTCTCTTGGTTTATTCACGGGTAGAAAATCTGATATTCTGGAAAAATACATTTTGTTCAATATAGGTTATTGCAATGTGCATTACAATATTGTAGAGTCTATGGAGACTGGAATATGAGAAAAACTATCCCAGAACATATCAAATACGTCAGGATCAAGAATAATCTTTCACAGGATAGATTTGGTAAGAAGCTGGGACTTTCAGGAAAGACAATATCCGCATATGAAAAAGGAGTTATCACTCCCCCAATGAGGATCCTGGAAAGGATATCAGAGGTTTATAACATAACTGCAATGGGGGTAAGCTCCGAAAAACTCACAAGACTGGAATCAGAAATCAAGAAAGTCCAAGAGTCCCTTAAAGATATATGGGAAATGATAGGCGTAGAATAGCTTTATCTCTTGCTGTATTGAGGAGCTTTTCTTGCTTTTCGCAGATAGGGCTTCTTTCTTTCAACCATCCTGGAATCTCGGGTAAGAAGACCACTTTTTCTTAGAATAAGTCTGTTCTCTTCGCTTATCTCTGACAGAGCTCTAGATATGCCGTGTACCAAAGCACCTAGTTGGCTCACATGCCCTGAACCCAATATTTTCGCAGTTACTGTGAACTTGGCTTGGGGATGAGAAACACCTATCAAATGAAAAGGTTTCTGCCATGCTAAGGCTTCCTTTTCCGAAGGGAAATACTCCTCTATTGCCTTACCGTTGACTAGGAAATCCCCGCCCTTTTCATAAAGGAAAACCCTTGCCGTGGAAGTCTTTCTTCTGCCTGTGCCTGTTTTGAAATTCTTAACTGTAGCCATTATTTCTCCTGAGCCTTATGAGGGTGTTCTGAGCCCGCATAAATATACAGATTGGCCAACCTTTCTTTGGATAGTTTGTTCTTAGGAAGCATGCCCTTAATAGCTAGCCTCAATGCTTCTGTAGGATCTTTCTTCATAAGTTCTTCTAGCGTCCTGGTCCTTAACCCTTTAGGAAACCCCGTATGATGGATGTATAACTTCTCCTTCATCTTGTTTCCCGTAACGGCAATCTTAGCAGCATTTGTTACCACTACTTTATCCCCATAGTTCTGGTTAGCAGCATACTCAACTCTGTGCTTGCCAATAAGTTTGGCTGATACATCTGCCGCCAACTTTCCCAACACCTTATTAGAGGCATCAACAAAGGTCCATCTGATTTCAACTTTGTCGTTACTAAGTATTGTGGTCTTCATATTATCCCTTTTTCCTAACACCGGTATGGGGTGCTCTCTTCACAATTCTATTCTGTCTTGAGATCTTAGGGGCTGGAGCCTCTGCCAAATCCACTTTCTCAGGAGCCGGTTGAGATAAAACTTTTTCCTCACTCTCCACTTTTGCACCAGCTTTCTTTGTAGACTTCTTTTGCAATTCTTCTGCCTTAGCATCCACAAACTCGATCCTCGCCATTTGGGCATTATCTCCATCTCGGCTACTAAGCTTTGTTATCCTGGTATATCCCCCTGGTCTTTTTGAGAATCTCCTGGCTAGATCAAAGAAAAGTTTTCTGGATGCATCTCCATCGTTCAGATCCGCCATTATCAATCTTCGTGAAGAAAACCCAGTACTTTTCTTTGCGCCGGTTATTAGTTTCTCTACATAGGGTCTCAAATACTTGGCCTTAGCCAAGGTGGTGGTAACACTTTCGCTTATGATCAAAGAACCGGACAGGTTCTTTAGCAAAGCTTTTCTATGAGAGGTATCTCTACCCAACTTTTTACCAACAACTCTGTGTCTCATTATCTAAGGTTTTCTTTCTTTAGTAATTTCTCTATCTCTTCAACTGACTTCTCACCAAGGTTTTTTATATCTGCTATTTCCTCGGGGGTTTTATCAGCCAGCTGTCTCAAGGATTCTATCCCATGCTTCTTCAAAGCATTAATGGTCCTGGTTGGAAGAGGAAGCTCCTCAATAAATATTTCCTCTGTGGCACCTTCTCCCTGTTCTTTCTCTTCATCCCCACTGGCAGTCACTTCGGCTTCATCCCAAAGGTTGATTCTTTCAAAGAACTTGAACAAAAGCTTGGAAGCCTCAACTACTGCATGAGAGGGTGTAATGGAGCCATCAGTCTCAACTGTAAGGGACAACTTATCAAGATCAACCACTTTCCCAAACCTAGCGGCGTCTATCTCATAATTGCAGGAGATAACAGGGCTGTAAAGGGCATCCAAAAGGATCACTCCAACCTTGGATGTTTCTCTATCCTCCATAGGGGAATAACCATATCCAGTCTCTATCACTAACTCCGCCTCAAAAGTAGCCTTGCTATCAGTAAGAGTGGCTATATGGGCATCTTTGTTTATAACCTCAACATCAGATGTGCAGTTTATATCTTTGGCCTTTATCTCACCGGCACCCTTCTTGCTTATAGTAACCACAACTGGTGTGTCTACATAACACCTGAATCTGATGTCTTTAAGGTTTAAAGTAATCTCGACCACATCCTCTTTGACCCCTTCTACGGTGGTGAATTGGTGTTTTACACCATTCAATCTCACCTGAGTTGCGGCAGCGCCCTTTATAGAGGTAAGGAGAACCCTTCTAAGAGCATTACCCAAGGTATGACCCAATCCGGTGGGCAATGGTTCGAACGAGAACACTCCCACATTATCCTTCTCGGATACTGTTTCTATTTTTAAATCAGACGGTTCGACTATCATATATTTCTCCTTATCTTGAATAAAATTCAATAATCAACGCCACATCAACCATCCCGCCAAGGTCTTCCAATGCCGGAAGACGCTCAAGTTTAACACATCTCTCTTTAACATTCGCGGTGAGCCACTCTGGCAGGACAAAGCCTTCCCTTAGATGTATCTTTTCAAAACTGATAGGCTTTATGACATCTCCCACTTTCAAGTTCCTTGAGGGTATGGTTTCCACCTTGTCATTCACCATGAAAAACCCAGACCTTATGTACTGTCTGGCCTGAGCCCTGGAAACAGCAAAACCACTTTTGTAAACCAAGTTGTCCAATCTACTTTCCAACTTCTGCAATAAGACCTCTCCTGTGACTCCCTTTGTTTTCAATGCTGCATCCACATATCTTCTAAACTGCTTTTCCAAAACCCCATAGATCCTTTTGGCTTTCTGCTTTTCCTGCAACTGGATCTTGTACTCAGAGGGTCTTCCTCTAACTGTGCCATGTTGTCCAGGAGCCTGAGGTCTTTTAGCCATAGGGCAATTCGGGCTATCACATCTAGAACCTTTCAAATAAAGCTTAACAGCCAAGGCTCTGCATAATCTGCATTTTGGTCCAGTATATCTTGCCATAGCTTAAACCCTTCTCTTCTTGGGAGGTCTACACCCATTGTGAGGGGTCTGGGTAAGATCGGAAATTGATACCACCCTAAGTCCTGAACTCTTCAAAGCTTTTATGGAAGCTATTCTTCCCAAGCCTGGACCTTTTACAAAAACTGATACTTCTTTCATACCCCCATTACTTGCATCCTGAGCTACTTTTTCTGCAGCCTTGGTTGCGGCATATGGAGTGGACTTTCTGGAACCTTTAAAACCTGCCCCACCAGCACTGCCAGCAAAAAGAGCATTACCCTCAGAATCGGTAACTGTGATTATCGTGTTATTGAAACCGGCTGATATATAGACTCTTCCGGTTGGTGTTATTTGTTTTGTCTTATTCTTTACTGCCATATTATTTCTTCTCCAACTTCTTCTTAATTCCACCCACGGTCTTTCTCTTGCCCTTCCTGGTACGAGCATTCCTTCTGGTAGATTGCCCTCTAGTGGGGAGTCCCATGCTATGCCTCAT
>JBAZBO010000020.1:0-12810 GCA_041671425.1 Patescibacteria group bacterium
GAACAAGCTTCTATAAGAGATGCCAAGAAGAAGGTCTTGGAGACGGGAATAAAGGTTGTTGACGTATTTTGTCCTATCGTTGAGGGTCAGAAAACTGGGTTGTTCGGAGGTGCTGGTGTTGGTAAACCAGTACTTCTTAGCGAGATCTTGCATAACATTATAAATAAGGACAAGGAACATACGGTGTCGGTATTTGCCGGTGTGGGTGAAAGAACCAGAGAAGGACATGAGCTTTATCATGAATTAAAAGGTAATGGAACTCTTCCGTTCGTCTCATTGGTATACGGGAGCATGGGTGAGAGTCCATCTGTAAGATATCTGACAGGGTTATCTGCAGCTGCAGTAGCTGAAAGTTTTAGAGACGATCTAAAGAAGAATGTCCTGTTCTTCATCGACAATGCTTTTAGATTTGCCCAGGCAGGAAACGAGCTATCACTTCTTATGAGCGGTATCCCATCTGAGGATGGATACCAGGCAACGCTTACTTCTGAGATGGCCCATCTGCACGAAAGGCTTGTTTCGAGTGAGAATGGGAAGATCACTACTATTGAAGCTGTCTATGTTCCTGCAGATGACCTTTTGGATCAAGCCGTTCAGACTGTTCTTGGGTACCTTGACACCAATATTGTTCTTTCGAGAGATGTATATAGGGAAGGTATCTTTCCACCTGTTGACATCTTGGCCTCAGGATCGAATGCACTAAACCCAGAGGTGGTGACCCCGCTTCACTATAACGTCTCGCTTCAGGCGAAGAGCCTTTTGCAAAGAGCAGCGGCCTTGGACAGGATTGTGGCACTAGTAGGTGAAAGCGAACTTGGTGAGGAGGATAGGGTCCTATACAAAAGAGCCAGAAAGCTGAAGAATTTCATGACCCAAAGCTTCTATGTTGTGAAATCTCAGACTGGTAGGGAAGGAAGTTATGTTGAAACAAAAAGGGCAGTCTCAGATGTTAAGAACATTTTGGATGGGAAGTATGACAATGTTCCCGAGGACAAGTTTATGAACATCGGAAGCCTTGAGGATATAAAAAATGGCTGATGTCTTAAGTATTTCGGTAAGGAACAGAAAAGAGATAGTGTTTGAGGGCCCCATCTATTCTGTTACCTCTTACAATGAATTAGGGGAGTTTGATGTTTTGTCGGAGCATGCCAACATGATAACTCTATTAAAAGACAAACTTTTAATAGATAAGGGAAGACCCTCAGAGAAAGAGATAACATTTGGGAACGCTTTGATGAATATAACCAGGAACGAAGTTTCGGTCTATATGGATATTTAAAGCCCCTCAAGAAGAACTTGAGCTGAAGGTCCCATGGTTGCGTTTACAAAACAGGTCTTGATCCATTCGGGTTTGGCTTTTGCGGGTCTGTTTTGTCTCAAAAGACTCATAATCTCTTCATAGTTTTCCACGAGCTTCTTGTTGTCAAAACTGCGCTTTCCTATAACAGTGTGTACGATGGGAGCGTTTGGTTCGGTTCTTACCTCTACCTTCCCTTTTTTTACTTCGTTCACAACCTTGGTAACATCGTCTGATACGGTGCCTGTCTTGGGATTAGGCATCATTCCGGCAGGTCCGAGAACCCTAGCTACCTTTGCTATTTTGGCCATGTACTGTGGTTCTGCCACGAAGACATCAAAATCTATCTTAGGTTTAAGATCACCTTTTTCTATTTTTACCAGATCCTGTTCATCGAGCTGGATATCTGCATTCTCAATCTTCTTTGATGCCATGACGGCAACTCTCTTGGTCTTTCCCGTACCATGGGGTAGGTTAGCACTGAACCTAACTGACTGATTACTATCGAGATCCAAGTTGATGTGTAGCTCTATTGAGGCATCAAAGCTGGTCTTAGAATTATCTTTTACGTATTGGATTGCTTTGTCTATGTTTACCGGGTTCATTTTTCTATTTCTACCCCCATAGATCGTGCCGTACCGGCAATAACTTTAAGTGCTTCTTCCATATCCTTAGTATTCAAATCAGGCATCTTGATCGCGGCTATTTCTTCAGCCTGCTGTTTCGTTATCTTTCCTATTTTATCCTTGTTGGGTACGCCTGAGCCCTTTTGCAGTTTCATTGTTTTTAGGATCAAGGAAGAGGTTATAGGTGTTTTGGTGATGAAAGAGAAAGATCTATCTTCGTATACTGTTATAACGACTGGAATAAGGTCATCTCCCATTTTCGCAGTCCTCTCGTTGAACTCTTTACAAAAGTTCATTAGTGCAACACCATGTTGCCCTAGCGCTGGACCCACTGGGGGAGCGGGAGTGGCCTGGCCGGCTTTGATATTCAACTTTATGTATGTCTTTATCTTTTTACCTTTTACTGGTTTTGGCATTTTATATACTAGAAACTTGGGTAAAATCCAATTCTACCGGTGTTTCCCTTCCAAAAACTGATACTAATGCTCTGACTTTTCCTTGGTCTTCATTGACCTCTTCTACCTTCCCAAGAAAGTCTGCGAACGGTCCATCAATTATCTTTATAGAATCGCCGGGTGAGAATCTGGCCTCGTATTTTGGTGTCTCCATCTTCATGAACTTCACCAACGTCTTGACCTCTGATTCTGGTAGTGCCTTTGGAGTTGTACCGGTCCCAACAAACCCAGTTACGCCCTTGGTGGATCTCACAATATGCCAGCTGTCATCACTCATGACCATAAGGACGAGAACATATCCCGGGAACAAGTTCTCATCTACGGTCCTTTTCTTGCCTTCTGAGACCACGATTTTCTTTTGCTGAGGTATCAATATCTTGAAGATCCTGTCCGTGAAGCCGGCGGCTTCCACCCTTTGTTTAAGGGTTATTGCCACGCGCTTCTCGTGCCCAGAGTATGTGTGCACAACATACCACTTGGCGTTACCTGGAACGTCCTGGGTGGATGTTTCGATTATACCTTCTTCGTTGCTATGCAACTCGTCTTGATTCATTTAATTAGCAGGCTTAATGACTGCTTAAATATATAATCCAAAGCAAGCACAAAAAGACCAACGCTTAAGCTAACACCTATTAAAGTACCAGTCAAGCGGATGGTCTCCTTCTTTGAGGGCCATTCAACCTTCTTAAACTCTGCAACCGCCTCTTTAAAGAAACTTGCCATGGGAGGATTTTACCATCTTTGTAGGAAAAAACGAAAACTTTTGTTGATATAATAGTGTCATGTTGATCTCATATCTTTTCAATAACCCTTTGGTCTTTGTGCTTATCGCGGTAGCGTTGATAATCTCGATAACCATACATGAGTTCTCGCACGCATTGGCTTCACATTTGCTTGGAGATTCTACAGCAAAGTCTATGGGTAGACTTTCACTAAACCCAAAGGCTCACCTGGATCCCATGGGAACTCTGTTACTTCTATTTGCAGGCATAGGGTGGGGGAAACCGGTACCCTTCAATCCTTTAAACCTCAGAAATCCTAGAAGGGATTCGGCTATCATAGCTTTCTCAGGACCCCTTTCCAATTTTGTTTTGGCAATTTTGATCTCTTTGACATTGAGGGTTTTCGGGAGTGGGGGAATGGTTGCAGGATTTTTGCATTTGGTAGTTTTCTATAATCTAATATTGTGTTTTTTCAACCTCATTCCGATCAATCCGCTGGATGGTTTCAAAGTTGTTGCCGGATTGTTGCCACAAGAGCTTTTTTATCAATGGATGCAATTTGCACCTTATGGTTCTTACATCTTGCTATTCCTGGTTTTGACCCGCACCATAGGGAAAATACTGGATCCCATTGTGGGGTTTTTCTTAAGGATTTTTGGTTTACCGGGTCCTTTTTGATTTGCAAAACATTTCCATTTTGCTAAGATATAAGTACTTAGGAACTTAGGTTCCTGCGTTACCTGGTGTGACCGTATAAGCTGGTAAAGTATGATTATCTCTACGATTCTTTCTGGAAGGAGATTATGATCCAGGCTTAATATCCTGGTGTTGACCTCCACTTTCCTTTAAGAGAATCATATCAGTGGCACGGCGCATCGGGGCGAACTTATTATTTGGCAATTTAACTCCTCCTTTCTAGGGGGAGTTTTTTTATGGGGGAAAAAGTACAGCCCCGGTTCGCCACGTCGTTGTGGTTTTTCCGAGGCTGCGAATGATATCAACTGACCCTAGCTGTGCCTTCTGTGGCGTGGTCTGACGCGTGGTCCCTGACGGAGTTTGGGATTGTCTTCCTTGTCCCCTTTGGGTCTTGGAGGCTTATCCTTTTTAGCCATCAGATATAATCCCAAGCCAGATCGAGCACCTCTCCTGGTGTGGTTCTTCTCACCAAGGCGGCAGCAGCATCACGATCTTGTGGAAAAGCCTTGCCGAGAAGGAACTTCAGCAAGCTGTGTTTGCAGATTGTGCAAACAGCGGTGCTTTGCGTGAAACACCCGTGCCCCAGTTCCAAGTGGACTCGCCTTCTTCTGCGCGACAGCCGTTTTGGTGTTTTCACCAACCTTACCTCGTCTTCACCGACTGGTTGGCACTCCACAACGACAGTTCCCTTAGATCTTCTGGATCCCTTTCCCATTTGTCCTCCCCTTGACCAATGATGATAGTACCCGATTTGGATATGATAACAGAGGTTGGGGGATTTTAAAAGATTTGAAAAGAAAAGGCTAAAGTGGTAAAATTGCTCGACTGGTTAAGCGCCTGTTCATGTTCGTCACCTCCCCCAAGGATAGGACAAAGGTTGCTTGGCCGTTAGCCTACCGTTGGATCACTTCTGTGGTGTTGAATCACGTTGTGGCACAGTGGTAGGCTTTCTTTTTACTTGGCTGAAATACCCTTTTGTACAAGTACACTATATAATTCTTCTATATGTCTTATGAATATCCCTCGGAAGATGCGGTTCCCGTTAAAGATCTAAGTGCCGAAGCTTCTAGATTTGAAAAGGGACTGGTTTCGGAGTCTCGGGAAGAAGTGAACAGACTTTATGCATTGATACATGACAGTGAACTTGGAGGAAGAATAAAAAGTGGTGTGGGAGTACATCTTCCACGATTGGAAGATGTTCCCCTTATTGCTTTTTCTAAGAATGCACGTGGAGTTGCAGATGATGCAATGACAAGATTACCAGCAGATAGAATGAACTTTAGAAGTCTTAGTAATCCGGACATTATAGGTGTTGAGGGAGGTTTATGTTTGGAATATTCGGCTGTTGCAGAGGCTGCATTTCACCTCATGTATTCGGGGACTAAAGAAAAACCGCCTTTTGATGGTAGAACATCAATTTTGCTATTCAGACTGTATGACAAGGTTCAGGGGAAGCTTGGTGCTTATCATGCGGTTTTGGGTGTTACTGCAATATACAGGGATACAGGCAGAGTGGAAACTAGGGTGATAGACGCTTTAAATGGAATAGAGTGTAGCTATGACGATTTTATGAGTGGTGCTGAATTCTCTGACAGAGAAAAAAGACCGGAGGCCTTGATAGGTGTGATAACTTCGAACGAGATGATCCATCTGTAGATGGAGCCCACTGACAGAATCGAACTGTCGACCTACTCCTTACCATGGAGTTGCTCTACCAACTGAGCTAAGTGGGCCCATGCGTCCATGGTGCCAGGGACAGGATTCGAACCTGTGTAGGCTTACGCCAACTGATTTACAGTCAGTCCCGTTTGGCCGCTTCGGTACCCTGGCAAAATGGCCTGTCACGTTAAACTTGCGTATGCAAGTTTTTACGTGGAGCCAGAGGTGGGAATCGGACCCACAACCTGACGCTTACAAAGCGCCTGCTCTACCATTGAGCCACTCTGGCAAGACTTAAGACTTTGAAATTTTATCATACTTCAAAGATATTCCGATCTAAATCTAGAATTTATCTTTCTATTGTGCAAGACAAGTGCGGCTCTTGTCTAGTATCCAAAAATATGTTTTAATCCCACAGTTATGTCCAAGATCTGTGATTTGTGTGGAAAATTCTACTTAAAAGGAAACCTGGTGCCTAGGGGTATTGGAGATCGTGTTACCAGAAGGACTATCCATCATCAACAGCCTAATCTGAGGTCTAGAAGAGTCATGATTGGAGGTACTTCCATGAAGCTGAAGATTTGTACCTCATGCTAAAAAAGCTTAGAAAAGAAGAAAAAACTACTCAAGAAACTGCTAAGTAACCGTTCTTAAATTCTTCCCAGCTTATTATCTGTTTACCTTCTGCTTGGATCCTCTCTATTTCCAGTTTTCCGTTTTGCAGCTTTGCCTTGTAGATCTTTACAAGAAGTTTGCCTTGACTGACGTTTTTTATGTTCAATCCCAAACCTTTTATTAATTCCTGCAGATCCGTCCAGGCAATTGGCCAGGGGTAGTATGCACGTATCAGCCTTTCTATCTTCTCGTGGGGTTCATTCCAATCTATTCTTGCATCCTCTTTGTAAACCAAAGTCCTTTTAGGATTAGTCCTAGAGTAAGTATATGTCGCCAGAGTGTCATCTTGGGGTAGGGGATACAGCTCACCAGAAACGTACTTACTTACGACCTCAGCAACATTTTCTCCGGCTTTTTGGAATAAAAATCTATATAAACTTTCTGAAGTATCGTCTTTGCCTATCTTGTACTCATATTGGGATAATATATCTCCGGTATCCATACTTTCGTCCATGAGATAATAGGTGATGCTGGTCTTGTCATCTCCATTAAGAAGTGCAAATTGCACTGGGCTAGCACCCCTATGCTGTGGAAGTTTGGAAAAGTGTATGTTTATGATACCTTTTGGAAATACATCTATCAGTGCTTTTGGTATTATAAACCCAAAATCTGCCATAACCCCTAGTTCTATACCTTTACTTCTTATCTCCTCTACGATTTGAGCTACATCCTCTTTCATGGAGTTGATCTCAAAATAATCTACCTCGTTCGCTTTGGCCCAACTTTTGACTTGGGTTTCTTTCAATTCCTGTTTTCTTCCCACTTTTTCGTCTCTCTTTGTGATGCAAAGAACCAGATCGAAGCTAGCATTAAGGGTGTCTAGTATAGGAGTGGACCTGTCTGAGGTGCCGAAGAAGGCTATTTTCATAGCACAATTTCCTCACCCAATTTTTCAAGCTCCTCTTCTGTTATCATTTCACCAGTAACTTTGTCGGTAAAGAGGATACCATCAAGATGGTCTATCTCATGCTGGATCACACTTGAAAAGTACCCTGTGGCCTTGAGTCTTAGCTCGTTGCCTTCCAAATCGTTGGCTTTTACCTTCACTTTCTTTGGTCTTTCCACTTTGCCATAGGTGTCCGGTACACTAAGGCAGCCTTCCCATATCACCTGGGTTTCTTTTGAAGAGCTTATGACCTTGGGGTTTATCAGCACATGGTCCTGATTAAAGTATTTCTGTGGATCCTTGGGATCTGGAAGAAATTCCCTCACAACGATGATCCTTTTCAAAACACCAAGCTGTGGTGCGGCCAGGCCCGCGCCTTCGGGTTCTTGTGCTTCGTTTAGGGTATCCAGAAGGTCGTTGGCCAGCTTATTTACTTCCTCATCCACTCTATGTACTCTTTCAGTTTTTTTCCTAAGAATGGGGTCAGGTATTGTCCTTATTGCTACCGCAGCCATAGGGTGATTTTATCACCTTTTATGATAAACTCACTTCAGATGTTTGATAAGATCTTAAGGAAAATTTCCTATGACATCGGTATAGATCTGGGTACTTCGAATGTATTGGTATACGTGAGAGGGAAGGGGATCCTGATAAGAGAACCCAGCGTTATAACCATCCATAGAAAGACCAAGAATGTTGTGGCTGTGGGCGATGAGGCCAAAAAGATGCTTGGGAAGACTCCTCCTTCTTTGATTGCCGTAAGACCCCTTAGGGGTGGCGTCATTGCTGATTTTTACTGTGCACAGCAGATGCTTATCCATTTTATAGAGACAGTTCACAGTATGCCCTCAAAGTTTCCAAAGCTGCCCAGGCCACGGGTAGTGATAGGTATACCTTCTGGTATAACCTCGGTGGAAAAAAAGGCAGTTATAGACGCTTCCAAAAGGGCTGGTGCCAGGGAGACCTTTCTAATAGATGAACCTATGGCTGCGGCTATCGGAGCTGGGCTTGATGTGAGTAAACCCAGAGGCAACATTATTGTGGATATGGGTGGGGGTACTACTGAGATTGCTGTGATCTCTTTGTTTGGTATTGTGGTCAGCAGGTCTTTAAAGACGGCTGGAGACAGACTGGATCAGGAAATAGTAAAGTATGCCAGGGATAAGTACAATTTGCTGTTGGGAGAAAAGACTGCAGAGCAGGTAAAGTGTAAATTTGGGAGCACCTTCGAATTCAAGGATGAAAAAAGCATTACGGCTATATTGGCAGGAAGGGACCTCAAAACTGGTTTGCCCAGATCAGTAGAAGTAAGCCCCGCGGAGATCAGAAATGCCCTTCGTGCCCCAGTGTATGAGATCATTGGTGCTGTCAAAGACACCATAGAGGATACGCCTGCGGAGCTTATGCCGGATATTTTGAAGAATGGGATAGTACTGGCCGGAGGCACCTCACTTCTTAAAGGCTTTTCTCAGCTGATGGAACAGGAGATAAAGGTACCGGTCAGAGTTGCTGAGGATCCCATAACCTGTGTGGTCAGAGGTTGCGCAAGAGTACTGGAAAGTGACTTCCTTCTGGAAAAGATAACATCATGAAATATCTTCTTCTCTGCATATTGTTTTTGTTACTGAGCTTTTTAAAGCTGACGGGACCTTTAAGGATGGTATTTCAGAAAGGTCTTAACCCAGTCCAGCTTGGCCTTCGTGATACTGCACTTGATCTTAAGGATGCGTTCAAATTCATTTCAGATCTTAAGGATATTAGGGATGAGAATATTGCCCTTATAGAGGAGAAAAGGAAGTTGGAGGATGCCATGTTGAATCTCAAGAATTATGCCTTGGAAAATGAGGTGCTTAAACAACAATTGGGTATGAAAGAGTCGACTTCTTTTGATAGAGAACTACTGATGGTCAATGTCCTTGGCAATGCTGAAGATCTTTCTTACTCTACTATATATATAGACAGAGGTTTCAAACATGGGGTTTCCGTTGGTGACATGGTCATACTAGGCAATTCCTTGATCGGTAAAGTTAGAGAGGTTACCTACGAGAAAAGTTTAGTTGATCTTATAACTTCCCCAAATTTCTCTGCTACCGTTATGGATATAGATACGGCCTCAAAAACTCAAGGTGTGTGTGCCGGAAAGTACGGTTTATACATGGAAATGACCAGGATCTTGCAAGTTGATGAGGTCAATGTAGGTGATACGGTTGTTACCTCAGGCAAGGACGGAGTGTTCTTGTCAGGTTTTGCGGTGGGCAAAGTGGTGTCTGTATCTGATCTTCCTACAGAGCCTTTGAAGGTAGCCCAGATCGAGCCTCTTATAGATCTGAAGGCTGTAAGAAAGCTTTTTGTGGTGTTAAGTAAATAATAAAGGATATGAAAAAAGTTGTAACACTATTTTTTATAGATTTGATTCTGATACTCCTCCAGAAGTCGTTCTTTCCGGTTTTTTTTGATTACAGATATTACATAGATCTGTATCTGGCCTTCACTATGGCCCTTTTTCTTGAGGAGAAAGAGACAGAGGCTTTTGTCAGTGCCTTGGTTGGAGGATTGTTAGCGGATGTTTTGGGCATGGGATTGGTGGGTGTTTCTTCCTTTGTGGTAACAAGTCTACTTTTGGTCCTTAGGTTTACGAAGAGATTTTTTTACAGGAATTGGCCTCTTAGGGTTGCATTTGCGTTGTTGGTTTTCTATATATATGTGGCAATCACAAATGTTGAGAACAGGTGGAATGTTAGGCACATCCTTATATCTTGTTTGATGACATTGGCATTTACGTTCTTTTTCAGGTTTTTGATCAGTAGGATCTTCAATGAAAAAAGATTTTCGTGAGAGCATAACTTGGGGAGGGAAAAGAGCAAGGCGGAAGGTAAGTTCCAGGAGATGGGAGCTTTTGGATCAGGTAGAATTTCTGAGCGGCTCAAGAAGTACTCTTGGTATCAGTATTTTTTTGGCTTTTATACTTTTTGTTACTTTTCTTTTCTACTTGGCAAAATCTTTTGAATTGCAGATAGTTAAGGGTGAAGAGAGTGCTTTACTTGCTGATATCAACAGGACAAAAACGTATTCTATCCCTGCTGAGAGGGGAGTGATATACGACAGAAATGGCAAGGTTTTGGTTAGGAACATGCCTTCGTTCAGTTTGATCATGGATGCCAGAACCTGCTATGGTTCTGAGGTTGCTTATCAATCCTGTGTTGACACCATAAACAACATATCTAATATCATAAGTTTGGAAGGGGATAGGATATTCAGAGACCTCTCGGAAAAAAAACCAAATATATCTCTTTCGGATAACATGACTAAGGAAGAGGTTTTGGTTCTTGAGCCCTCCCTGGTAGGTTACTCAAATGTTGAGGTTATGACTTATCCCACTCGTGACTATGTATATAAAGAGGCTTTCGCTCACGTACTGGGATATGTAGGTAGCGGAGATACCCTGTACCCTTCTGTTGAGGGTAAGACGGGTATAGAGGATTTCTATAACGAATACCTCTCAGGAGTGTTCGGCAGAAGGATTGTTCAGACCGATTCGGCAGGGAACAAAGTTTCGGACACATCTATTCAGGATTCTATTCCCGGTGACGATGTTGTCTTGAATCTAGACCTGGATTTGCAATTATTGGCATTCAGTTTATTGAAAGAAAAGGTAGACTCCGGAGAGGCTTTGGCTGGGGCAATAGTGGCCCAAGACCCCAAAACGGGAGGTGTGTTGGTTTTGGCAAGCTACCCCTCATTCGATCCCCAAGCTTTGGTTTCCGGGATCAGTCCTGAAGAATTTGGAAAGCTGCAGAGTAATCCCAGATTTCCTTTCTTTAATAGAGTTATTTCGGCTGCATATCCTCCGGGGTCTGTTTTCAAACCGGTGCCTGCCTCAGCTGCGTTGATGGAAGGTACGGTGGATGAAAACACTACTATAGTGGATAACGGTTATATACAGATCGGTTCCTATATCTTCCGAAACTGGAAACTAGATGGACACGGAGTAGTAAATATTAGAAAAGCTTTGCAAGTAAGCAATGATACGTACTTTTATACTATTGGAGGTGGCCATGGGGATGTGAAAGGATTAGGAATAGAAAAACTTTCAGAGTGGGCTAGGAAGTTTGGGTTTGCACAGAAAACCAATATCGATCTAAATGGTGAGGTTACAGGATATTTTCCCGACGGAACCCAAAGGCAGTGGTATCTTGGTGATACCTTTATTACCACCATTGGCCAGGGTGATACTTTAGTAACTCCAATCCAAATAAACAACATGATATCTTTCTTTGCAAATGGCGGTTTTCTAATGAGACCTCAGGTAGCAAGGAAAGTAGCAGGCCAGGATGTAGATAACGATGTCATAAACCAAGGCTTTGTATCTGACTTAGCATATTCTGCCGTGAGGGAGGGTCTGAGAATGGCTGTACAACCTGGTGGTACCGGCTACCCCTTTTTCGATTTCAAGGTAGAAGTTGCAGGCAAGACGGGAACCGCAGAGTACATAACTCCAGAAGGCAAAGATTCCACCCACGCCTGGTTTGCAGTATTTGGCCCTTATGATGATGCAAAGATTTCCCTGACAGTATTTCTAGAAGGTGGAGATACTGCTGGGTCAGATGATGCAGCTCCCATTGCCCGGAAGTTATTTGACAAGTTTTTTGAGTCTTATCCTGAAGAGCTTCCTTGACAATACCTCCCAAACCCATTTATCCTTCCCCATGTGAACCTAGTTATAGTTGAATCGCCCACAAAGGCAAAGACGCTATCCGGATTTTTAGGAGCTTCATACAATATAAAGGCTTCAAAGGGCCATGTAAGAGACCTTCCCACCAAAGGTTTGGGAGTTGATGTTGAGCATGATTTCAAACCGGAATACGAGATACCCGATAAAGCAAAAAAGACTATCTCGGATCTAAAGAAAGACGCCAAGGATGCTCAGATCATTTTCTTAGCGACTGACCCTGATAGGGAAGGGGAGGCTATTGCATGGCATCTTAGGGAAGTTCTAAAGAAAAAGGGGACACCCGAATTCAAAAGAGTAGTATTCCATGAGCTTACCAGGTCGGCGGTTGATGAGGCATTCAAACACCCCTCTGATCTTAACCTTGCGCTTGTGGATGCTCAACAAGCCAGAAGGATATTGGATAGGCTTGTGGGGTATAAACTTTCTCCGTTGCTCTGGAAAAAGGTTAGGTATGGTCTTTCTGCGGGCAGGGTCCAAAGCGTGGCAGTAAGACTGGTGGTAGAGAAAGAGCGCGAGCGCGACGCCTTCAAGTCTGAAGAGTATTGGACTTTGCTTGGGCTTTTCTCTGATGACAAAAAACAGACTTTAGAGGCGGGTTTGGCGGAAAAAGATGGAAAGAAGCTCGAGATCAAAAGCAAAAATGAGGCCGACGCTATAGAGGACGCCTTGAAAGATGCCTCCTTTAAGGTTTCATCTGTGGAGAAGAGCGAGAGAAAGAGGAACCCATATCCTCCCTACAAAACTTCCACACTTCAGCAAGCTGCAGCCAATGTTTTTGGCTTTCCGGCAAAAAAGACTATGGCCGCAGCTCAAAAGCTTTTTGAGCAGGGTTTGATAACCTATCATAGAACGGACTCGTTCAACCTAGCCCCCCAATTTATAAATGAAGCACGCAACTACATAACTAAAGAGTTTGGAAATAGTTACTTGCCGGGTGAGGGGGTTTTCTACAAGTCAACTACAAAGAATGCTCAGGAGGCTCACGAGGCAATTCGTCCAACTGATCTGTATAAGCTGCCCTCAAATGTAAAACAGAAGGACGATGAACAAAAGATATACTCA
>JBAZBO010000021.1:0-12562 GCA_041671425.1 Patescibacteria group bacterium
GAAGTAACGCTCAGAAGAAGGAAAACACCAAAAGGAATCGCGGCTGAAAAACTTCTGAGGGATGCGGGTTTCGAATTCTCAATCGTTGAACCTGAAAGATACAACGTACCAATTCTCAGTTGGGGGAAGAGAAACTACGTTGGACTTCCTAGAATAAGGAGGCTGGTGAGGGGTCTTTGCGACAAGTAGAACAGACCGTTCACCCTACCACAGAAAAGCCTGACAAAGCATGGGAACCCCCAACCATGTGCTCCTCTGTCAGGCTTTCTTCCTTGCCAAATTATCCAAATCATATAAAATGCAATTAGTCTTATGGGGCCGTAGCTCAGCTGGTTAGAGCGCTTCCCTGTCACGGAAGAGGTCACGGGTCCGAGTCCCGCCGGCCCCGCCATAAGTCTGCAACGTACAGGCTTAACAAAAAACGCGCGTACATACTGCCCACAAAGTAGCAAAAATTAATCTCAAAGGGGGTGTCGGGTAAGTATGGCTACACCAAAAACAAATGGATCTGCCAAGAAAGACTTTCAGGCTTTTATCGTAGGCGGTATCTTTATCCTCGGTCTTGTATACGCCACATACAATTACTTCAACAAGAACAAATCCCTGCCAAAATCAGAGAACGAAGTGGTTAAAGAAGAGAAAAGCACAATAGACAAGATAAAGGATATGCTCTCATCCAGCACTGAAAGAGAAGAGGAAGATAAGGAGAATGAAAAGGAAAAGCCATTGGGTACTGGAGGGTCAATAGAACCTGAAAGCGGCCCAGTCTGGACAGCTACAGATTATGCAGAAGGAGACATTGATGAAGGGAATTATACAGTGAAGACTGGAGACACTTTGTGGGAGATCGCTGAAGCAGTTTACGGAAATGGTTCTGAGTGGGTAAGGATACTGAATGCAAATTCAGGAGATATCGGATTTCTGCCAAACGGGTCACAAGCTTTGATAGTCCCCGGGCAGGTATTAGCAATTAACTGAACTTTTTGATCGATCAAAAGGTACTAGCCCTCCGTCTAAGGCGGAGGGTTTGGTATGATTAATAGGCATGCGAGCGTAGTTCAGTGGTAGAACGCTTCCTTCCCAAGGAAGAGGTCACGGGTTCGAGTCCCGCCGCTCGCTCCAGGAAAGTGGTAGCTCAATGGACAACCTAAATAGACCAAAAGTAGGAATAGGTATATTCGTATTTAAGGATGGTAAATTCATAATGGGTTGTAGGAGAGGTTCCCACGGAGAGGGAACTTGGTCTGTACCTGGGGGGCATCTGGAATTCGGGGAAACAATTGAACAAGGAGCAAGAAGAGAAGTGATGGAAGAAACAGGGCTCACCATAAAGAACGTGAAAATAGCAGGAATAACCAACGACATATTTCACAACGAGAAAAAACATTACGTCACTGTCTGGGTGACCAGCACATGGAGAAGCGGAACAGCAAAAATAATGGAACCAGATAAATTTCGACAGCTGGAGTGGCGTGACTTTGGAACCCTACCAGAAGCACTCTTTTTGCCATGGGAGCAGTTACTTAAATCAGACTTCATCAGCAATATAAAGACCCTTGAATCTGAAAGCAAATAACCTTGATACACCATACCAATTCAACAACCAGCCAGATAATCAAAATCCTAGAAGACTGGGGATGCTGGTTTGAGACATTCGAACATGGGCCCGTTAGGACGAGCGAAGAAGCCGCAAAGGTACGAAGCGGTTATTCACTAAAACAAGGAGCAAAGGCCATGCTGGTCAAGGTTAAACTAAGAACCAATGAAACAAAGTACATGATGCTAGTCCTTCCCGGAGACCTGCGGTTCGACAAGGCAAAGGTTAAGCAGCTTTACGACGCAAAAGACTTTGGGATGGCCACAGAGGATGAAGTGAGAGAAATTACGAAAGGGGTTGAGCCTGGCGGCGTTCCCCCATTCGGAAATCTATTCAATATCGAGATCATTGCGGACCCAAAGCTTTTTGAGAATGAAAAGATAATATTCAATGCTGGTAGTAAATCATTCTCGATTGCTATGATGTCCTCTGACTACAAAGATATAGTCAACCCCAAGATATTACCCATCTCACTGAATTGAAGAGGTTCAATTGTTTATGTATAGTTAAGGCAAATCATGAAAAAAGGATCTTATCTGCTCATCCTAACTTTCTTACTGGCTTCACTTGGTGTACTCATATATTTCTACACCCTTGAGGAACACGTCATCAGCGCCAATATATACCTAAGCAAAACCCTGCAGGCAGGCTTACACCCATTTGTTCCGCTTCTAAGAGTGATTTCATCAGTAGAGTACTTCATCATCCCCATGTCATACGTTCTTCCTTTTTATTTCTATTTTAAAAAACAGAAGTTGTTAACGGCGCTGACTTTCCTATCTGCATCATCCTGGATAGTGGGGAGAATCTTGAAAGAGTTCTTCCTAGGTCCCTGCCCAGGAGTTGACATAGTGAATCACCTATACCCAATGTTCGGTGGATTGGAACGCTTCTTCAGGACTCAATGCTTCCCATCAGGACACGTGTTCGACTATGTTTCCATCCTAGGTATGAATCTATACCTTTGCAGGAAGGTTTTCAGAAAGGACAAATTCCAGATCGTAAACATTCTATTGACCGTCTTCATTATTTCCACCATTGGGCTTTCAAGAGTGGCTTTGGGGGCTCATTGGGTGACAGATGTAGTGGCAGGATACTTATTCGGAGGCGCTTGGCTGTCACTTTTGATATACTTCTACCGTCAACTTTCAAAAGACTAGTGCCGATGTAGCTCAGTTGGTAGAGCAAGCCCTTCGTAAGGGTTAGGTCGTCGGTTCGATCCCGACCATCGGCTCCATTACTATTTCAATCAAGTTCCAATCCTTGGATCTTTGTAAGGTCATCATATCTACCTTCTTTACTTCTCCACCCATTGAAAAATCCCCACTCATCCCATTTCCATACGGCCATATGCCTTCCTTCACACTCCCTGCCATAAGAGTATTCACCTTCAATTACTACTAGCTCATTCTCTCCGTCATCATCAATATCTAAAATATCAAACTGGCAATTGGGCCTCCCAAGATTGGATGACTGCCAGACAGATTGCACTTCACCCCCAACCAGATCAAAGACAAAAAGATGGTTTTTTACACTGGGGTCATTGTTCGTAACCCAAAAAGGTTTCGAACCTCCATAATTTCCCGGTTTCCATACAGAGAGATTAATATCTTTGTTGCCATCGTTATTGGAATCAGCCAGAACAAATCCGTCCACCCACCAATCTTTTGGGGTGATCCAGATTTTCTTCTGACCCTGATATATCTCTAAACCCCCCAAACTCAGGATATAAGTTTCTTCTTGTTTGTCATTGTCCAGGTCTGCAAACTCAACTATCCTGTGTGTTCCAGGCAAAAAGGTACGATATTGCAATATTCCAGCAACAAAAAGGACAATGAAAGATATCATGATGATTATTATTAGGAATCTTCGAAACATTCGTTAGTTAGAAGTAAAAGCCGAGGTCCAATCTGGGAGGGCTGGGGCTTTTTCACTACTGAGCATTCCTCTCCAGGCCTCATCCGTCAATCTATCTGAAATAGGCTGTGTAAATTCGTAATAAGAATACACTCCACCCTCTGCGATCCTAAAACTCCCATCAACCGGTACCAAGACCACTATCCTGGAAATATAGCCTGTAGCCTCCTCCAAAACCTCTCCGTTAGGATCTGTAGCCACATCGGCAACAAGGGCAGCGGGATTATCGTCTAGATATTGCATTTGATTTATCCCAGTCTTGTTTATCTCTTCTTTGTTGACCTCATACCAAAAATGCTCTATCTGGCCACCATAAGATCTTATAAGTTCAAATTCTTCATCAGTGAGTTTCTGGTTATTGAGCTCCTTTTCAGAGATTGTCTTTAGGGACGTAGCTAACTGCTCCATTTTGTTCAAGTTATCCTTCATAGCAGATTCCAATAATCCACGTGATTCCAAACCCTCACTGGTCATCCTTATCAACGAGGCGAGTCTAGAATACACATCCGGATTAGGTTCAACATATCCCCTATCATCCTTCTCCTCAGGAGGGCCACCTCCAAGCTCGGCATACGCCTGCTTTGCATAAAGGATAGTGTCGTGCTTTAGCTCTGTCCAACTCCCCAGAAACGTGTTTAGCTCTTTCCTGGCCCAAGCATAGTTTTGCATAAAATCAGGATATCCCTCAACCTTTTCCTCAGTAAGCGGTTTAAGGGCATACATCCAACCCCAGTACAAATTTTGATTCCAGGTCTCCTCAGAAAGGGATCCTATGTAGGTCTGCATCTTCTCCATATTCTCTGAATAACCCTTGTAAGAGGTCTCCCCCATCTCCTCAAGAATTACCAACGCCTCCTTGGATCCAAAGGCCGCAGGTATGTCCATACCTTTGGGTAGCATCCTGCCGGCAACCTCTCTGTCCATAAGTCTTTGGAAAACGGAAGCGTCTATGGTAAATCTCTGGCCCATAAACCTGAAACCCTTTATCTCTTTTTCTCTATCGGGCTGTATGGCTGCGTTGAATATTGGAATAGAATTGATCTGTGGAGGATCCAAAGACGCTGTCTCCTTTACAAACGCGGAAAACTTTCCGTCATCACTCGAAATATTATTCACACTGGCATTATCACCATATATCTTTGTTACAAGTTCTTTAAATTGTGGATAAGCTATATCATCACTCTTTCCTACAAAGAAATTCACGGGATCATATATTTTGTCCCAACTCTCCTGGTTGCTCTTTTCATTAAGCGCCAAAGTTATAAGAACCGCCGATTTGATCTCATCCTCATTCTTCAATCTGAAGCCCATTCGTCCATACCACATCATTGATTTGAAATAATCCTCCAATTGATCAGACTTTGTGTAGTGACCTCTTGGGACATACTGTGAGTAGTCCTCCTTCAAAGCCTCTAGCCCCAGTACACCCTGTGGTGTCTCCATAGCCACATCCTTACCACTTCCAATATTCATTAAGGGCGCTTCAGCTATACCTTTGTGGGCATCAATCAACCCAAGTTCTTTTTCAACTTCGGATTTCACTAAAGATGGAATAGTCGTAGTGGGCTCTATGAGCTTGCTGCCTACTGCAAAAAACCCCACATTTCTCCTGGCAGCATTTTCCCATTCCCCACCTTTTAGAGACTCATACTGCGCAAGTGCATTAGACAACATACGTGAACTCAGATTTTTCAGCTCCACAATGAGCATTTTCTCCTCAGTCTTCTCAAGTAGGTAGTTGAACATCAAGTGGAAATTGTGAAGGAGCGAGTCCGTTGTGATGAAATTGGGAGTGTAGTCATATCTATTGGATTCATAGATAGGATAAAACTCTTTGTATGTACTTGGGATAACGACAAATCCATTCTTGAGAAAGATCTCTTTACCATCTGAGTTATAACCTGAGGCACTTATGGCATTTCTCCACTCAGCACTCATTTTGTAACCCGACTCTCTGGAATCCATGCCAAATGTCGTCTCTTTCTGTCCTTGGGTTGTTTGATCTAACACACCTTTCTGTACAAAAAGAAAATAGACAACGATCGATAGAACCAAAAAAGCCACGAAAATACCCATAACAAGTAACATTTTTCTCTGTCGAGGAGATTTTGAAGAGGGTAAAGTCGGAGCTTGAGTATCAATCAATGTATTCTGTTCGTTCATATTTCTCTACTGAAAATAGTAGCACATCTAAATCAAAGGTGTGTAAACAGCTACAAGTGATATAATTTAACCCTATGAACATTAACAAATCTCACAAAAAAGTAACAAAGGCGGTTATAGCTGCTGCAGGATTTGGTACAAGATTCCTTCCAGCGACAAAAAATCAGCCGAAAGAAATGCTTCCTATAATTGATAAGCCTATCATCCACTACCTGGTAGAAGAAGCCGTGGCCTCTGGTATCGAAGATATCATCCTGGTCACCCGAGCAGGCCACCATATAATGGAAGATTACTTTGACAACCGATATGAGCTGGAAACTGCATTGGAGGAGGCAGGAAAGTTGGAGAGTTTGGAGATGGTCCGTAATATCCCGCAGATGGCAAACTTTGTATACGTAAGACAGAAAGGGCATCTTCCATATGGAAATGCTACCCCTCTTCTTGCCGCCAAATCACTAATAGATGATGACGAGGCTTTCGTATACATGTTTGGAGATGATCTGACGATCTCCGAAAAGCCTGTCACTCAACAATTGATAGATGTATACCACGAACAAAATGCTTCTGCAGTCTTAGCCGTACAGGAAGTTCCCGACGAAGAGGTTGTAAGATACGGAACCGTAAAATATAAAACCAACTCTGCTTATCCTTACGAAATGGAAGCTGGTTATGAGAAGCTACCTGTAGGGCAAGCCCCCTCCAACATGGCTCAATTCGGAAGATTCGTCTTTTCACATGATGTAATCGAAGAGGCAGAGCAATCCCCTACCGGAAAAGATGATGAATTATGGGTGATTGATATACTTAACAGTCTTGCTCAAAAAGGAAAGAAAGTCATTGCTCAACCAATAGAGGGTGAGTGGCTTACTACCGGGGATCCTTTGAGATACCTCAAGGCAACATTGAAGTTTGCAATGAGAAGGGAAGATATAGCTGAGGATCTCAGGACCTTTATTAAGCAGAACAACTTTTAGTGTTAATATCTTCTTGTGGCATACAAAAGGTCAAGGGTATCTAAAACACAGGAGAGGCTAACCAATAAGCTATATTTCTTGGTGTTCCTCATTGTAATAATCCTGGCAGGGTTGGTATTTGCACTCGCAAAATATGGGCCTGAAATCGGGTCCCTTTTTGGATTTGTATCAAAACACAGGAATGAAGGACCAAGTCAGTGGCTCTCCGTACAAGCACCTATATTTTCCTATATTCCAGAAGCGGTGAAAGAGAATAAAGTCACCCTTGAAGGCAATGCCCTTCCTACTACTTCAGTGAAACTATTCGTAAATGGACCGGAGGTATCAAGGGTGATAACCGACCTGGAAGGTAAGTTCATGTTCCCAGATGTTGAGTTGATAGACGGCAAGAACACAATATTTGCTAAGGCTGTAGGAGAAGGGAATGTAGAAAGCACAAAGTCAGAGATCTTGTATATCACAGTGGATAAGGACAAGCCTAAAGTTGAGATAACCGACCCAGGGGTAAACGAAGTGGTCAGAAATCTCAACAAAACGGTACTAATTCAAGGTAAGGTCAACGAAAAAGCTGCAGTGACTATAAACGATAGATCCGCTAGATTAGGCGCAGATCTAACCTTCGAACTCCTCATAGGAGTAAGTGAAGGTGAAAACAAGATCGAGATTGTGGCAAAAGACCCAGCGGGTAATGAGACCAAACAGACCTATACCTTCCGGTACGAAAAAAGAGCAGAGTAGACTCCCAACAAAAGCATCCATAAAAACATTATTTGTGGATAGAAAAGTGCGTTCACAAACTGTGTGTGCAAAAACAGGCCAACCAGTATCGAGGCGAAGAAGAAGTCCTTTCTTTTCATAGCTGAAAAGAGCGGCCAGAAATACCCAACCACAAAAGGAATGAAACCTATAACTCCAGTAGTAGCTAGAACCAACAAAAAGCTCGAATCAGAACCAGAACCGGAATGGGTCTCATATTCCCCTATTCCTACAAAACCCCTTTCTATCTGAGCATATCTGTAAGAGTTAAAGCCCACTCCGAACAGTGGGTTCTCACGCGCAATAGTCAGGACATTGCCCCAGGATATCAACCTGAAGGCCGCTGAATCTGCCGGATCCGTAATACCAGAGATGCGTGTCTGCACCCTAGGCACGGCAAAGTAAGCCAGAAATGCCAACAGGGCAGAGAGCAGAAGAAGTTTTCTATACTTGACTGCTCCAAGAAGAAGAACAGCCGCAGCCAGAGCACCCCAAGTACTTCTGGAGAAGGTGAGAAATATTGCTAAAAGCAAAACAAGTAACTTCGGGGTAAACTTTTTCTCTAGCCAGAGTATCAAAAACATTGATGTGAACAAGAAACCTCCGGTGAAATTAGGATCAAAAAACGCTGATGCTAGACGGTTCTTATGAGGATCCCACCCCAATTCCGAGTCTAGTGTAGTGAAATCCGGAAGAACAACTAACTGCACAAAACCAAGAACAGAAACCAGTAGGGCACCCACAAAAACAGCCTTTTTTAGAAACCTGGTATCAAATATCTTGGTTTCCATAAGGTTATGTACTACAATCCCTAACACTAAATAAGCAAAGAACCTGATCGGATACATAGCGGATACAAGGACTTCCGTTTCCGATAACCGAGCTGACCCAACAAGTAAAGAGACAAAAGCAATAAATGCAAAAACCAGAAGAGGCAAAAAGAATTTGGAAATAACAAATCTCTTTTTCACTAGGAGTAGATAAAAGATAGAGACCAAGTCAAACACGGCCACCAAAGGGTCAAAAGCATATATCTTTGCCTCACCTATTGAAACCAAAGATGAAATCTGCCCCAAACCAAACGAGCATATTAAAGCCAAGAATAGAGTCTTTAGGATCATACCTTAAGCAACTTATACCTTTGAACCTGCCATAAAAGCAAGATCAAGATTATGAGCTCGGAAAGTATAGTTATGACTGAGGAGGCATAGAAAGAGTACTTTGGTATAAAGATCAGATTTGCTGTCAGATTAAAGGCCGCGCTTATCAGATAAATCACTGGAAGTATTTTCTGTTTACCATACGTTACCAAAAGCCAGGCAAAGGGCTGGGAAATATAGAACAATATCAATGCTGACATCAGGATCCTCAGAAGATCCACAGACTGCACAAAGTCTCTACCACCTAGAATCCTAATTATCATAGGAGCAAAGGCTTCTGCTACAAGTGTAAAAACCAGTGCTGAGACGATCAAACCCTTAATAGATGTCATAAAGGCACCCTTGAGATTCTCCTTACCCTGCAGCATCTTGGAGACAAATATTGGATAAACGGAATTCATAAAGAATGTAGGAACAACCAGGGAAACTTCAAAAACCTTATAGGGAAGTGAGTACACCGCCACGGCTTCTGTGTTGCTCAGATTAAAATGACCAGGCAGCTTCAGCAAAGAAAGCAGTATAGAGTCTGACTTAAAATTAACTTGGCTAAAGACAAACATAAGTCCAAGTGGCAGGCACTCGTAGAAAAGGTACTTAACAATGCTCTTATCAAGTCTTAGTGAGACAGGAACATGTAATCTTTTAACAAGGGCAAGATTTACCAAGACAGCTACCGCACCTCCCAACACATAACTGAAGTTCACCCAGGCTATATCCATTTTCAGATAAGAAAGGGTAACTACTAGGACTAGTACAATAAATGACCCTATCACACTTCCTATAGACGAGAGGTCATATCTCAGGCGCGACTGGAAAACAATGTTCAACGTGGCATGAACAGCCTGATTTAGTATCAAAAGAAGGCTTAAGGTTATACCAAACTTAAGAGCCTCATCGTAGGGAAAGAGCCTTAGTACTAGCCAAAGCACAAACATAAAGATTAGGGCCAAAATAAGCCGAATGGAGAGTACATTCGCAAGGAAACTCTGCTCTTTCGTTCTATCCTTTGATATCTCCCTTACAGCAACAGCGTTAAGCCCAAAATCCACAATTACGAAGAATAGGGCAGGAAAGCTCTGCATAAGGCTAAAGGCACCGTAGCCAGCCTTACCATAGCTCCTGGTAATGATCATAGTGGCAATGACCGTTATACCCATACTTATGAACTTGGTAACAAATTGAAAAAGGGTGTTCAGCGCTGCTTTCTTCCTATTTTCAGATCTGAACATAATCATTCACAGCCTGCAGTGTTGGTCTCCTGCAAAATTAGACTTTCGGGGGTGCCTGATATTTTATCCATCTCTTTGATAGCCTCAAAGTGAAGATACGGAACATCATCTTTATTGATCCAGGAGAAATGATCGAACGGGGGCTCGTACCAGATTGTAAAAGGTATCACTGCCTGTACTCTGTCATCCTTAAGCCATACGTCCTCAAACGCTAACTCAAAATAATCTGCGATAGTTGAAACTGTAAGGAAACTTGCGTTATAGTCCTGCCCCTCAGCATGTGCCCATCCGGTCTCAGTTATAAAAACTGGCAGGTCCTTCTTCACATCCAGTGTGTCCTCAAGATACTCAAGCTCATCCTCATAGGCTCGGATACTCCACCTTCCCTTATCACTGGGGCTTCCAGCAAAATTGGGCTGAGGATATGGGTGTGATGCCCAACCATCTAGCTGCTCAAAGATGCCGGGAACCTCTTTATTCATGTAATACATATAGGTAAATGATTCCATGTGGGTATTATCAGTGGGGGCACTCACATTGAAGGCACCGTTCATTATAAAGAAGTTCTCATTTTCATCCATGAAAGTATCTATGGTGTAGTCCAATACTTTTGCGTAGCCCGCCGGATCCACTTCACCTCTCCAAAACTTAGCATCGTTTGTTTCGTTGTAAGCACTGATATATCTCTGCTTTACCGGCCACGCAAAACCACTCAGGAATTCGGCAGCCCTTTTTGTATCTTTCTTATAATTGTCAGGATCAACATCCCAAAGCTGAATTATTGGGATGAGGTGCTTGTTGTTCAGGCTTTCAAAAACACCCTGCCACTTTGCTCTGTCATAGTCACGAATATTGTAGGGAATCAAGACGTACCCCCAATCACCACCATTGGAATTTACCAGGTTCTGGGCCAGCTCAAAGAACTCTTTCTGCTCAGCGTAGATGTATATACCAAACTTGTTATTTTTTCTCTCATCCTCAGAAACCTCTTTATAAGTATAAAATCCAACACTATTTTTGGTATCACAATCTTTAACAGGAACTGTTTCTTTGTTGCCAGTAAAGGGATTGGTATAAGAAGGCTTTACCTTCCTAAAAAATCCGAGGTACAAAACTCCAACTACTGCAATAACCATTATTGGCAAAACATAGATGTATTTCTTTTTACTTCTGAAAATCATCACTGAACTGTATTTTACAGGATTTTTGTTATTCCTTTTTAGAAAATAAGTTACAATGTCTTTATGATCAGAAAGTCCATCCTTATCCTAGCCTCTGTGGTTGTAGTGGCAACCTTTCTGTTTTTCTTCATAAAAAAACCGGAAAGTGAGGGTGCGCTTATTTCCCCACTCGGAAAATCGTTCAGTATATTTGCTTTTGAGAAAAAGGAAGAAAGGCCAACAGCCATCATATACGGCTACCTTCCTTACTGGTCTCTTGATAAGGCAGAATTCTTTCAATACGATAAGCTAACTGATATTGCTTACTTTGGTCTTCATATCAATGCTGATGGCAGCTTTTTGAAATCCACTGAGGAGGGGGAAACTGAACCGGGTTTGAATAATTGGCGAAATAGCGAAGCCCTTGATGAGGTGATCAAGCTTTCCAAAGAGCATGGAGTAAGATTTTCCTTGACCATAGTCTCCCACAATGATGAGATTTCAAGTGCCTTTCTTGACTGCAGGAAATGCTGGGATGAGCTACTTAGAAACACCATATTGGAACTTAATACAAAGGGTTTGAAAGACGTAAACCTAAACTTCGAGTACGCAGAATTGGTAGAAGTAGAGTATGCAAAGAAATATACAGAGTTTACTAAGTTCATGAACGAAGGACTGGATAGAAGATTTGGAAACTCTTATGTAGTGGTGGCCACATTTGCAGACTCCCTAGTAAAACCCAGGGTCACAGATATAGAATCCTTGTCACGAGTAGCAGATGCTTTGTTCATCATGGCATACGATTTCCACAGGCCAAGCTCTGACAACGCAGGACCAGTGGCACCAATAAACGGCATCGGTGTACATGCCGAATACGATCTCACAACCATGCTCAAAGACTATCTGGCCGTCTCCCCTCCCAGCAAACTCATAATGGGTGTCCCCTACTACGGATACAATTGGGTAGTGGAAGAGCAAAAAGCATACGCTAAAAGGATACCTGGTGAAGATGAAATTGGCTTTTCGCAGTCACAGGCCTATTCAGATGTCATGAGAACAGTCCTAGATGTAAATCCCCAGGTAGCTTGGGATGAGCTGGGACAGGTTCCTTACTTCACATACACCAGCCCTGAAACAGGATCTATAAGGGAAGTTTATTACGACGACAAAGAGTCCCTGGAACTCAAGTACAAGCTGGCAAAGTCATTCAACCTGGCAGGGATAGGAATGTGGGCCTTAGGGTACGATGAGGGTTATGTAGAATTGTGGGATCTTCTTGGTCAGGAGTTCAAGTAGGGCTGGGGGATGAGGCTAGTGGTGAAAACAACATCCCCCTGAGACTGTTAGGCAGTATGCTTCTCACTCACTTTCCTGCGGACCTCCTCACTACTGTACTTCTTGTCAGCAAGACACAGCGCGATCTTCTCTTCGATGCTGATCCCGTCTATATATCCGGTAAAGCCCCTGACTATTGGTCGGTTGTCTATGACCTTAGCAATATAGCTGATAGGAAGGGACTTGAGATCTACAAAGCCCTCTCCGTTCAACACATAAGCTAGTACAAACTTGTCAATAATCCGGGTTCTGCTATCAAGGTAGGCCAGTG
>JBAZBO010000022.1:0-12241 GCA_041671425.1 Patescibacteria group bacterium
TGATTCCGGTTACAATAAGAAGGTTACGTTTAGTTGTAACATGAGGTTAAACGCGCTGACTCAGGATTATTATGATTTGATGGGTAAGGCTAACTTTAGATTTATTTTATATGGCTTGGAATCAGCAAATCAGGAGACGTTGGATAAAATAGACAAAGGCTTGAAGGTAGAAGAAATAGAACCGGGGGTCAAGATGGCGAAAAGCGCAGGATTGGAACCACATGTGACTGTCATGCTAGGGTATCCCTGGGAGACAGAAGAAATGGCTAAGAACACGATAAACCTGGCAAAAGAGCTTTTTAAGAAGGGATATGTAGACACGATGCAGGCTACCATTCTGGTCCCTTATCCGGGTACTAAGCTGTACCAGCAATGTGTGGAGAATGATTGGTTTGTTGTTGATCCCAAAGATTATGAGGCTTTTGATATGAGGGGTCCTGTTATGAAGACACCCTTTTCAAAGCAAAGACTTCTTGAGCTCACACAGGAACTTTACTCCTCATTTCTTACTCCGAAGTTTATAATAAGGAAGATCCTGTCCGTAAGATCCTTTGACGATATCAAGTTCCTCTTTACGGCTGGGAAGAAATTGATAGGTCATCTACTTGACTTTAGAGGGTGACGGTTGAACGTTTATCTTTTTGTTGTTTTCCTGCCCCAAGAACTGATCAAATGGTTTTGAAAAGGAAAAAGTTATTAGCTTTTATGAACTCATACACCCAAGGTAAGAGTGGTGGAGATATGGTGTTCATTGAAATTGCCAAGAGACTTACGGATTTTGATCTTACGATAGTAGGACCAAGTATGGGAGCTCGATTGTGCAGAAAATCGGGTTTGAAAGCCAAATACCTTATAACCTCAAAAGAGAGGAAGTTTGGGAATGTTATAAAGACATACCTCAAAAGAATGTCTGAGGCTTTGTCGATAGCTATATCGATGGATAAGGACTCCTACGACATACTTCTGGGCACATCCGATGTTCTTACCGATATACTCCCTATCTTTTATCTTAAGTTAAAGAACCCAAAGGCATTGTGGGTGCAACACACCTTTCACATGATTCCAAGACAAAGGCCGCTGTCTTGGGTAGTCCAACGTATTGGTCTTTTATTGGCATATTTCATTTGTGATGTGGTGATCGTTGATAGTTATATGCAGGAAAATGCGATGTTGTACCTAAGGTTTGATCCCTCCAAGATTGAGGTCAACTACCCTGGAATAGACTTGGAGTATTTGGAGTCTATAAGTGAGAATATATCCACTGGTTATGATGGTGTTTTCATGGCTCAGCTGAGGAAATCCAAGGGTGTGTTTGAGCTTATAAAGATATGGAAGAAGATATGCTTGACTCATCCAGATGCTCGGCTTGGGATCATAGGAAAAGGAAATGCTGAGGTTCTTGCAGATCTTAATGATGCAATAAAAAGGGAGTCCTTATCTAAAAACGTTGATATATTAGGTTTCCTTCCAAACGATAAGGCATTTAGTACAATCAAATCCAGTAAGGTCTTTGTCTTTCCCAGTAGTGAGGAAGGTTTTGGAATATCTTTCCTGGAGTCACAGGCTTTGGGTGTACCTGTTGTAGCCTGGGATCTCCCGGTTTTTGACGAAGTGTTTCCCAAGGGATCAATAAAGGTAAACAAAGGTAAATTGGATAGTTTTGCTGAAAAGGTGACATTTTTACTGGATGATAAGAAATCTTGGAATCAATTTTCCAAAGATGCAATGGAGAACTCAAGAAGGTTTACTTGGGATATTACTGCGAAGAAAGAACTGGAGATTATCAACAAATTCCTGGGTAAGATCAAATGATAAGTGTATGTGTTCCAACATATAAGGGTCTTTCATTACTGAAAAAAGCTATAGATTCCGTCCGCAATCAGACATATGGGAATTATGAGATTGTCATCTGCAATGACTCGCAAAACGATGCAAAACAGTTGAAGGCATTTGTCGAATCCTATAAAGATCCGAGGATTATTTTGTATCAGAACAAAACGAATTTGGGATATTCAAGGAATGTAAAGCAGACCTACGACAAGTCAAAGGGAGAATACGTTTTTCTTCTGGCCCAAGATGACGTGGTCCTGTACAAAGAACTCTTTTCTGAAATGATCGCCGTTTTCAAAGAGCACCCAGAAGTTGGAGCCATAACAAGACCTTACTATTGGTTTGTTGATGATATAAATGTACCTATAAGGATGATCCCGAAGATTAGGAAAAGGATACTGGATGTAAGGAAAAATCCCGAGGATATCAATTACATCATAGAAACGGTTGGTCAACTATCAGGACTTTTTTTCAAAAGAAGCTGTGTTGAGATGGACTTTACCCCTTTGGTTTTTACGGCTCACATACGCCCATTCCTTTCGATCTTGAGGAATTCGAAATGTTACTACATGCCAAAGTTCACAACAGCGATAGGTACAGAAAGCAGTCAGACAAGATTCTTATCCTCTATATATAGTCCCTCACCCACTAAAACTTGGGTTGAGATGCTGTCTGAGGTTTTTAGTGGGGATGAATTTAAGAAAGTCAGGGGTACATCAATAGACCATATGTGCCAAAATTATGTAGGTTTTCTGCAGATAAAAAACTATGGTTTTTATAAAGACCTGTTAGTTGATATTTACTACCTGCTAAAGTTCAGGCCTCAAAATGTTTTTGCTCCAAAGTTTTGGGTTTTTACCCTAGCGAGTCTTCTTGTACCGAGGTTAGTTTTGAGGTGGGTAGTTGATAATTATAAGAAGGAGATAAACAGGAAGAAGCTCTCTGGAATTTTGAAGTGAAAATATATGATTATATGAAAGGAAATATGAAGGAGCCTAAAGTAACGATTGTTATACCGACTTGGAATAGAAAAAAAGATTTGATAGAAGGTATTAGATCGGTTGAGAAATCTACTTATAAGAATGTTGAAATTGTTGTGATAGATGACGCATCACCTGACTCAACCAAAGAGACCATAGAAAAGATGTTTCCAAAGGTAAAGGTTATAAAAAATAAGAAAAACCTTGGTACAACGGGGAGCAGGAATGTGGGAATGAAGTACGCAATGAAAAACTCCGATTACATTATGTTTCAGGAAGACGATGTGGTGCTAGATAAGAAAGCTATAGAAATACTAATGAATGTATTGACCAGAAATGACACTATTGGTGCTGTATCTCCAACTATGTTCTATTACGACAATCCAAAGAGAGTGCAATACGCTCACATTAGTACCAACTTATGGACCGGTATCAATGAGTTTGGAGATCCACGGGACTGGGAAAAACCCTATCCCACGCCGGGATGTACGGGTGACTTTATTATCAAGACCGCAGCTGCCAAAAAAGTTGGTTTTTTTGATGACTTGTACAGGATGTACTATGAGGACTCTGACTATAGCGCCCGTATATGGAAGGCTGGTTTTGAACTTTATTATGTTCCCAAGGCTAAGATATGGCACAAGGTTCCCTCGCTGGATATCAAGAAATCTACTAACAGATGGCTTTCACACTCTTACTACACTGCAAGGAACAAGATCATATTTATGAAAAAATACGGCAAGAGCTTCTTGGTGTTTTGTCTTTTCTATCCCATCTATATGGTTTTTTATATCTATATGGCTCTTAGGTACAGGCGTCCCCGCGAGATAATAAATTATTTTAGGGGTGCAATTGCCGGTTTTAGGTATCACTAGTATCATTCACTAATATGTGGCCCAAAGTTACAATAGTCACTCCTGCCTTGAACGCGGCCTCTGTGTTGGAATTGGAGTTAAAATCTATCCTGGATCAGGATTACCCACGAGAGAAAATCGAAATAATTGTTGGTGACGGGGGCTCTTCAGATAGGACGGTACAAATCGCCAAAAAGTATGGTGCAAAAGTTGTTTCTAATCCTTTAAGGACTGGAGAATCAGGTAAAATGGCTGCTTTTAGGTATGCTACTGGTGAATATACAGCTTTGATTGATACAGACAATATCCTCCCTTCGAGTAGTTGGCTTAAGGAGATGATAAAGCCCTTGATGGAAAATCCCGAGGCAGTTGGTAGCGAACCCTGGTCATACACTTGGAGGAAGATGGATGGGTTTATAACCAGGTACTGTGCCTTAATAGGCATGAATGACCCTCTAGTAAGTTTCCTTGGGAATTATGACCGTATGAATACACTAACCAGGAAATGGACTGAGATACCTCATAATGAGAGGGATATGGGCAACTATATTTTAGTCACTTTTGATAAGAGAGGAGTGCCGACTGTGGGTGCAAACGGCTCAGTTTTTAGAACAGCTTTCTTGAGAGACAATGTTAAGGGGGACTACCTATTCGATATAGATGTTGTTTCGGATTATGTGTCGAAGAGAGGTTCTGCTACGTATATAAAGGTTAAGAATGGGATTGTACACACATATTGTGAAAGAAGTATCTCAAAATTTGTTTCAAAGCAGAGAAGGAGAGTTGTAGATTTCCTATACCATCAGCAGAGTACAAAGAAACGAGTATATGACTGGTATTCCATGGATATTGTTGGAAAGAAAAGTAGGGGTATGTTTGAGTTTGTACTAAGCTGCTTGACACTATTTCCACTCATCATTCAGTCGGTGAAAGGATACCTTAGGAAAAATGACATAGCGTGGTTTTTTCATCCCTTGGCTTGTGAGATTACCCTTTGGGTTTATGCATGGCACAGAATATTCAGCTTTCTAAATAACTCTGAATACAGCAGAGATAATTGGAAACAGTGATTATGAACAAGATAGCTATTGTATCCACCATTCAGCCTGAGACCCATTATACGAGGTATCTGTATAAAGGACTAAAACAGGCAAATGTAAGTGTTTTCCTGCTAGTAGATGATATACCGGAGAATTTTGAATATGTGAGAAATTTGAAAGATAAAAACGTTGTGGTTTTGTGGAAGAAAGGTATCACCTTACCTCTTAAGATTTTGTTTTTCGCACTGAGGAAACACCTGAAAGTGATACACCTTCAACACGAGTTCAATATGTATGGGGGCATTGTTGGGGTGCCTTTTTTCCTCCTTACTCTGGCACTGCTTAAATGCTTTGGTAAAAAAATAGCTATTACTTCGCATGCAGTCATAAATTCCAATGATGTTGATGAGGATTTCCTTGAAGTCTTCGCCCTCTCAAAATATAAGGGTGCTAAGAAAATGATTAAGTACGCGTTTTATTGGTTTTTTAAACTTATGGGTTTATTGGCTGATATTATTATAGTTCACTCCCAGTTTACTAAGGATGTTTATAAGGCAACGTATAGGATTTCAGATGAGAAGGTTGTGGTTATCCCTATAGGTATAACCTCAGATGCCCAGAAAGCCGGGGCAGCCTGCACTGTCGTGAGTACTGCAGCATGGATGAATTCCATAGAAAGCAAGAGGATAATCCTGTTCTTTGGATATCTCCTCCACAGGAAGGGTATTGATCTTCTAATTGACGCTTATGCGGATCTATATGAGCAAGGCAAACTTGATGATAGTGTGCTTGTTTTGGCTGGAGGTTCATTAAGCAACCAGCAGGAGTATGTGGAGTATCTGAAGGAACTAGCGAGAAAAAGAGAAGTTGAGAAAAACGTCGTTTTTACAGGATTTTTAAACGAGAAAGAAATCTCGTATCTGTATAGTAGAAGCGAGTTTGTTGTTTTACCCTACACTCACTCTGTTTCGTCCAGTATGCCTCTATCCTTAGCGTTTCAGTTCTCAAAGCCAGTGATTGTTAGTGACATAGGCACTCTTCGAGATGAGGTTGAGGAAGGCGTTAACGGGCTTTTTTTTGAAAACAAGGATAGGAATGATTTGAAAGATAAGATTCGTTTACTTTATTCTGACACAAATCTGCTAAATAGGCTTAAGCTGGGTACACAGTCTGAAGTATACAAAAGATCGTGGGTAAATGTGGCCAAAACTACCCATTCGCTTGTTTACGAAAGGTTGTTGCAAAATGAAAGTTTTTAACTATAACGGCAAAATGGAGTTTCAGACTCTCAACGACTCTGAAATAAGAGCAAATTACCAGCACAAGTATGTGGTTGACAAATATCTACCTTATATAAAAGGAAGGAAGGTTTTGGATGCAGGTTGTTGGACTGGAACTATGGCTAAGCAGATATCAATATCCGGAATAGACACTGATTATACTGGTATTGACGTAAACGATGGTGCTTTAGGTCTTGCATCTAGGGCTTTTCCTAAGTTTAGTTTTGTCCGAGGAGTTTTGGATGATCCATCAGACGGATTTATACAATCTCATAAATCCTCCTTTGATACAGTTATCTTTCTTGATGTTATAGAGCATGTAAAAAAAGGCTCAGAGACATTAGTCTTTAGATCACTAAACAGTTTGCTCAAGCCTGGGGGGTACTTAATACTTAGCACTATGCTATCGCACCCCTTGAATTTTATTGACCCGGCTTGGTTCTTTGGTCACAGGCACTATCCTTTGGTACGGGTCACTCGCATGATTGATGAAGGGGGCTTTGAGCCTATTGAAACATCAATGCTGGGTAACATTTACTGGGATTTGGATTTGTTGCTTCTTTACATCTACAAGCATGTTTTTAGAAGGCAGTATAAAACACCACTAGCTCTTTATAACTTAATGCTCAAAGGCTTAAAAAGCCCTCAACGCTGGCCTACCAGGATATATGTCCTAGTGAAGAAAAGGGAATAATGGCAAAAGGTCTTTCTATTATTACAGTTACGTATAATAGCAGGGAGTATATATTAGAGTGCTTGGCGTCCATATGGAAGCAAGAAACAAAGACAGATTTTGAGGTTATAGTTTTTGATAATGCATCTGGGGATGGAACGGCAGGTATTATAAAGAAGGACTTTAGCAATACTACTTTGATAGAGAGCGAAAAGAATACTGGTATTTGTATGGGTAACAATGAGGGTGCTAAAGCGTCCAAGTATGATTATCTACTTTTTCTTAACCCAGACACTAAGCTGCCTGAAGGAAGTATAGACAATCTGTACAAAGCAATTTCTGAATATGAAAATGAAGGCGTAATTCTCATCCCTGAGCAAAGGGATTACGATACAGGAGAGTTTTTGCACTGTGGATTGGGTCTTGATGTCCTTGGTTTTCCTATTAATCAAGGCAGAGGGAAGAACTATTTCTATGCAGATGGTGCAGCCATATTAATGTCAAAGAAGAATTTTATGGATATTGGTATGTTTGATGAAGATCTATTCCTTATATACGACGATATAGACTTGTCCTGGAGGGCCAGATTATTTGGCTTGGAGATAAAACTATTGGATCAGGTTTATATACTTCACAAGAGGGGACACACAATAGATAAGGATAAAGTGGGTGGCGAACACGGTTTCTCAACGAGTGTCTACAGACGTTATTACGGTGAAAGAAATTCACTTAGAATTCTCTTGAAGAATTACTCTCTTTCCAATCTTATATGGACCATTCCTTGCTTGATTCTCATATCCATCAGTGAAATTATTGTTTACTTAGTACTAGGAAATTTCGCTCTTATAAAGGCTTATGGAGAAGCTTATCTATGGAATGTGAGAAACTTTTATAGCACTTTACAGGAGCGCAGATGGATACAGAAGAAAAGGACGGTTTCTGATAAGTTGATTATGAGGCATATGTACAAAGGTAGTGGAAAACTTAGGCTTTTATCTCAAGTTGGTATACCAGAGGTTTCCAGATGAGTACTTATAGTCTGAACCGAGCCAAATATGGCACTCATATGATTTTGTCGGGGTTGGTAGGGTCAAATAAGAAAGTGCTGGATGTTGGTTGTAGTGAGGGTTTCTTGGCGGATTGTTCTGCCGGCAATAAAAATGTCTTTTACGGTATTGATTGTGATAAGTCTGCCTTGCAAATTGCTAAAAGCAAATACCACAAGATATTTGAGGCTGATTTGAACGCTGTGGGTCAGTTACCAGAGCTTCCTGCAGACTTTGATATAGTTGTATTTGCTGATATTTTAGAGCACCTGAGAGACCCTTCGGTTGTGTTGAAGCACTTCATCAACACCTCATTAAAAAAGGGTGGCACTGTGTTGATATCCCTTCCTAATGTGGCTCACTATTCAGTCAGAGCTTCTCTCCTTTTTGGTGGATTTGTTTATACGGATTCTGGCATATTGGATAAAGGCCACCTACATTTGTATACGTTGCTGACTGCAAAAAGGTTTGTCGAGTCTGCAGGCTTAAAAGTCCGTTCAGTCCATTTCAGCTCTAATATATTTGGCCCCCTAATCAGAATACTGCCTATGTTAGGGCCAATCCTAGGTTTCAATCTCATATTAGAATGTCAAAGATACTGATAAACGACATTGGTTTTATACACGGTAATAATCGGGTGCCGATCTTGGAGAGAATACATTATTGGCAAGAAAACGGTCATGCGGTTTCTATCTTGTGCCCACCTAATGCAAAAAGCTTCTACGAACAAAGCACCCGAGATGTTTTGTTCATCACAATACCCTTAACTCACGAGGCTAGAAACAAGATCACCTTGATTTTTGAGTATTTAAAAAGAAATGTTGTTTGTTTAACCTTTCTTCCGAAACTTGTGAAAGGTTCCGACATAGTCTTTTCCATGTCAGCCTTATTGGATTTCCTCATACTTCCCTACGTTATGAAACTCATTAACAAGCGTATCAGGTGGTTTGTAGTTTTTGATAATGTTGTACGTTTGGATGTGGGTTTAAAGGGTCTCATCCGTGTTTTAGCATTTATTTTCTTTAGATTCAGTTTGCTTTTTCTCCGACGTGCTGACAAAGTCTTCGTTGTAACAAACAGTCTGAGACAAAAGCTAGTTTCCCTGGGTATTGAAGAAAAACAGATGGTTGTGACGGGGAATGGTCTAGAGACTGAACTTATTAGCAGATCCAAAGCTTTTTCGAATGTTTCCTATGACGCCATTTATGTGGGTCGAATTAACAAAGCTAAAGGTGTTTTCGATATGCTTAGAGTAGTGGACTTGGTTAGGGATAGATACCCAAAATTTCTTCTAGCACTTATAGGTACGGGAGATAGGGAAACGTTGGAAGAACTTAATAAAGACATACTGGGAAAGAAGCTTGAGAAGAACGTAATATCTCTTGGTAGTGTATTTGGAGTTGATAAGTTCTCTCATATCAAAAGCTCTAAACTCTTTTTGTTTCTCAGCTATGATGAGAGTTACGGTGTAGCGTTGATGGAAGCTGTCTGTTCTGGCCTTTTTTGTGTCACTTATGATGTGGATGTGTATGACGAGCTTTATAAAAACAATGAAATAATAACTGTGCCCAAGGGGGACATTAGCAAGGCTGCAGGTAAAGTGGTTGAGATTTTGAGTTCCAAGGAATTTATAAATCATAGGGGTTTAGAGCGTCAAACACTTTCCTGGGTAGACATTGCAAAGATAGAAAGTGGATTCTTTGATGCATAGCTATGACTATGAAAAACAACCTCAAGGTTTGATGTTTGACGGTTCAAACAAGAATTTGAACTACAAATTTTGGGATGATTTCCTGCTACCGAAATATTTCCGGAAGAGAGAAATGAAAGTCTTCGAAGTGGGGGCGGGCGGTGGTAGAAATATGAGGTATCTTTTCAACCGACTGGGAGATAAGGTGAGGATATATGGTAGTGACATAAGTAAGAAGGCCATTGACTATGCTAATTCCTTGGATATTGGTGAATTCTACGTTTCTGAGGCACACAAGTTTCCGATACAAGACAAATATGATCTTATAGTTATAGTTGATGTTCTCGAACATCTGCAGACGTTGGGAGATGTAAAAGCTACTGTTAATAATGCAATTGAACATCTAAAGCCGAATGGGTTTTTATATCTATCTATTCCTACAGAACTAAACAAATTCTGTTTAACGTGGGTTTTTAGCAAGCTTCCGTATTTTAGGAATCTATCAAGAAGATTTTTTGGCCATACTATACAGTTTGATAAGAAGATGGTTAAGGATCTCGTAAACGTTGAAGGACTAACTACACTTGAAGTTTTCTACAGCGCCCATCTATTAACACAGATTCAGATGGCTTTCTTTTACTACATTCCCAAGATTTTGTTGAGTATTGCTGGAAATGATATATTACAGGATATGCGTGACTCACAAGACGTTTTAGGGCAATCATTATCACCTCTTTCCTTTCTTAAAAGGTTTGTTGTTTCTATAAGTCGACCACTGGCTTCTGCCGCTTATGTGGAATCTGTCCTAAGGCGAAAAAGTGGTTTGGCGGCTGGGAATATTCACCTGCTCCTCAGGAAAAACGAGACTTATGGAAAAGCTTAGAAAGATACTATTCTCACACTGGTCTTATATTTTGGCGGCTATTACGTTTTTTATATATGCTGCTCTTATTATCAATAACAACGCCTTTATAGGTGGTGATGTGATGATACCTATGGTTCCCGGGAATGTCATTAAGCGTATTTTTACGTGGTGGGGTGGTGGTGAAGTCTTTCACTATTTCTCCGCGCTTTGGTTTCTTTTTTATTATGCCATGTCTCTACTCGGTGTTTCTGCAATTTATACCCATAAGATTCTTATACTTGCACTTCCGGTTGCCGGCTTTGTTTTCACAAGAAAAACCTATAAGACACTCTTCAAAAATACAGACTTTGGTTCGGACAAATTGGCTACGGTTGCTGCCTTTGTCTTTACCTACAACCCGGTTCACTTACTTGTAATGCCTGCTTACCTCCCTTTATTTGGCTTTCCGATCTGTATGTATGTCTTATTGAAATTCCTTGAGAAAAAAAATCCCTTTTATGCCCTTGTTTTCTCAATCACCTTTAATTTCTTCTTCCTTTCTGAGTTACCCCAGGCAAAGATGTCCATTGTGTTTGCTATAGCAGTTTTTTTTCTTGCCTTACTATATTCACATGTTCAAAATGTGAGATTAGTAAAAATCTTTTACAAACTGGTTGTACTGTTCGTTATAACTTTCCTACTTAATTTGTGGTTACTTCTGCCATTAATTCATAGCTTTCTTCATGGGGGAGTTGGAAGCTTTTCAAAAAATTTGAGCACGTTCAGTGGGGGAGCAGATTTCGGAATTGCCAGTCTGATATACATAATGCGTTTCTATAACTGGAACATACCCAACTTCTATCCAAAGATCGGTATGGTCTTTAGTAGTTGGCTGTTTAATATCTTTTCATGGTTTTTTTGGCTAGTGTCTATTGCGGGTGCATATACAGCGATGAGAAAGAAAGATAAAGGTGTGCACATTATAGCAATACTATTACTTTTTGTTCTGTTTTTTATCTTCATAGCCAAAGGGTCTAATCCTCCTTTCGGCTTTGTATATAGGGGTGTATTAAGTAGGTCATCGTTTTTGGGAATGTTTAGAACTACATCTTCGGTTGCTATTGCAGCGGCTATGTTTTTTTCCTTTCTAGTGCCCATCAGCGCTTACTTTCTGTCATTTCAACTAAAGCATGTGTTTCGGTTTATAACACTTTTGTGTGTGGCTATCTCCTTTCCCATATACTTTGGCTACAAATTCCATGACACCAACAACACCGATTCTGGAGGCGGTTATAAAATTCCGGATCAGTATTTTGAAATTGGGAGAAAGCTGGATGAAATAGAGGGAAATTCAAAAGTTCTGTCTTTGCCACTGATAAAAGGATATGTAAGTAAAAAGTGGGGGTACTTTGGACCTGATATTGTTAGCTGGATCACCAAGAGCCCGGTATATTATAGGTCTGATATGTATGGTATGAGTATGGAGGACGATTCTGATTCTGGGTCGTATCAAGGTGTTTATGAAAACACATCTCTTAGTAATATCGGATATATCCTTCTTCAGAAGGATTCAGTTCCCTCTGAAAAAAATGGTAGCGGTTTGGGAGAGCCCTTCTTTGAAAACAAGTATTTTGATCTGATCAAAGTATCTACGGAAAATTTCCTGCCCGTTTTATACGTCCCCAGCTTGGTGGTAAATTATAGTGGAGTTTTGTCAGATGTATTCTCTGTCATGCATAGCCTCTATGCTCCCAAAGAATTGGGATTTTCACTGGTGGATAAGAAGTTTAGTAGAGAAGGCGCTGTCTCTGATAACTATGTCTTGGAAGCCGAGAAACTGCCTGCTGTGAACCCATATCTTACCCTTAAGCGTACCAAGGACTTAGTGTGGCCCGATGCTAGTGTTTCCCCCGATAGTGCTCAGTATGCCCTAGTGCGTATTAAGGAGAAGATTGAGATGCTAACAAAGCGCTCTTTACAAGACAGATCCCGTATTGGTATGTG
>JBAZBO010000023.1:0-11892 GCA_041671425.1 Patescibacteria group bacterium
TTCACTAAGCTCCTTAAAGCGTAGAAATCATCTGCGTCCTTTTGTGTGCCCGCTTCTATTTGGACTCTCCCTTTGTCATCTCTATCAGGAAATAAGATAGCGTAATCCTGTCTTCTACCCTGGTATTTGTTGGAAAGGTAATTATCGTTGTAATACTCTCTGAGGTTGTGGATTCCCCAGTACTTACCGTTTATGAAAAGTATGACGGGTCTGTAGTTTTGTGTTGTAACCTGTGAGTTATCTCTTATTATTTCCTGCAAAAGGGCGTCTTTGAACATGGTGGTTTTCCAGTCGCTGCCAGAATTCCTCAGAAGTACGCATTTGAACTTATCAACCTTGTAACCCGGGAACAATTCATATTTGATGGAGTCATTAGAACCTGTGCATAGCTTAAGGCTCTTTTGTGCGTTTCTTCTGGTTTCGCCACCGTATATCCTGAATTCAACATCCTTGATGAATGACCTTTTTGAATCAGTGGAGTTATAGAATTCAATAATGCCGTTCTTATGCCATTCCTCGCCCTTTTTTTTGTAGTTGTTGACGTTATAGATACCTTCGTTCTCGTCCCAAAGATCTTTGGCGTCAGCAGTCAAAGCTATCACTGCCAGGTCTGAGTGCTCATTGATAAATATATTCCTGTGGTCAGCCAGCCCAAGAGGTTTTTCCTTCCTAAACAGCCTTGCCTTGACCGTAGCGGTCTCGGACAATTCTAGAGGCCCTGTATATTTGGTTGACTGTAAAGTTGGTTCTGATCCATCTGTGGAATATCTTATTTCTGCCCCAATAACATTCGTATGCAAAGTTAGTTCAATAGGATCTTGGTAAAAGCCTGATGACTTGGAGAAATCAACTTTACGGTAATCTGCAGAGATCAGGTTTGTATATAAAAGATATATTGAAACAAACAGAAGTAGTATTGCTACTGATATCTCAGGAAACCCATTATTTCTGAATATATCTCTGGAGGCTGAAAGCTTGTTATCTTTCTTGATGATCACACTAGTCGAAGATACCCTTGTTCTCGGTAAAACTAACTTCTATATCCTTATCTAATTTTACGAGATCCTTGGTTATCTTATCCAGCAAGGGTAAGGCTTCTACCTTTACAGTGAATATGGCTTCCAAGCTGTTACCGACCTGTTCGTACCTATGAAGCTCTATATGTCTGAGGTTTTTATCAAGAGTTTGCACTACTTTTTCCAGATCAGTACCATTCTTGGAATTGACCAAAAGGAACATGGGGTTTTGAGGTCTGCTCTTAGAAAGTCTTTCTTTGACTATAATGATTGCGCAGATGACTACGAAGAATATCATTGTCAAATACCTGTTCCCGGACCCAAACCCAAGTCCAATGGCCATAGTCAGGAAAAGGTAAACAAGCTCCTCAGGATCCTTTATAGCCGACCTAAATCTAACTATAGATAAAGCGCCAACCAGACCAAGAGATAGTGCTATAGATGACCTGATGACCGAGATGACCATCATGGTGGTAAGGGATAAAAGCAGGAAGTTCTTGCCAAAAGAGGTCCTGTTGGAAAGGGATCTGCCGTATTTCTCATATACCTTGGAAAGGATATAGGCACAAAGTGCAGTCAATAAAATGTCCAATGAGAAATCAAAAAGGTTTATCTGGATAGTATCTGCGCCGAAATACTCTTTAATTCTGTCTAGCTTGTTCACGCAGCAATTATATCAGAACTGTGATTGGACAAATACAAAATACAAACCTATCATATATGTATGCCTAATTTTAATAAAAACCTCAAATTTCATTTTTTTCAGCTTCCATTAGTTATTTTAGGACTCTTGTTCGTAGGTGCTATAACCTACAACAATTTTCCGGGTCTTAAAGAAGATTCTTCAGTACTTGGGTCCAAGAGCAAGAACACCAATTCGAGCTCAAGTTCAAATAAGCAGACGGGAAGTATAAACTCAGCGAAGCCGGCAAAAGTAAGTCAAATAAAGGATGGGGTAACATCAGCTGGTCAATCCCACAAGAACACCATGTCGGATGTAGTAACCACTTTGGATGAGGTAGCTGACACTGAAGATAATTACGGAAATACTGACGTAAGTGACGAGGTGTCTGAGGTAGCAGAGGATACAGAGGAAACTGCCTCAGAGACTGTGGAAGCAATAGATGCAGTGGAATCAAGGCCTGCGTGGAAGACCGCTTTGCTTGGTCCTGATTATAAGAATCTTGGTCAGTTGAGAAGTAGTCTTGCCAAAAATACCAATGAGATAAGAAAACTTACCAAAGCTATGGAAGGTGCCACAGTAATGAATCAAGAAGAGATACAAGCACAGCTGGGAGTTTTGAACCAGGAGAGAGTAAAGATCCAAGAACTCGTATCAACAAATGAATCTAAATTTAGTTTGCTTGGATGGGTTTCCAGACTTATAGCTGGGTATACACCTATTGAAGATGAGGATTCTGATACAGAGATATCTGAGACTGATCCGTCTACTGGTCTAGAAATAGAAACGACTGAACCAGAGGATGAGCTAGATACTGGTTCCACTGAGACTGAAAGTGACCTTGGCACAGATCCTTTTGAGAATCTATAGCAGGTTCTAAAGTCATTTTGCGTATTTGGAATGCCCTCATCATGGGGGCATTCTGCTTTATGATTGCTTGTTAGGATTGTCTGTTGGCAGCTCTTCTTCTCATAGTCGAGTCCAGGATCATCTTTCTTAACCTCAAAGAGTTTGGTGTGACCTCGAGAAGTTCCCCTTCTTCCAAAAGACCTAGGTACTGCTCAAGGCTCATTTCTACGTGCGGGGGGATCATTATGCCCTCTTCTCCCACGGATCTGTTGTTGGTAAGCTGTTTTTCTCTGCACACATTGACCTCTACATCTTCATCCCTGCCGTTTAGACCCACGATCATGCCCTGATAGACCATAGTCTGTGGACCCACAAAGACCGGACCTTTTTCGTGAGCCGATACCAAACCATAGGGGACTGCCTTACCACTGTGTGAAGCTACTATGGCACCCTTTCGCAGTTTGGGAAGCGCCATCCCGATCTTTTCATATCTGATGAACATTGAGCTTAGGATTCCTGTACCCTTTGACATTGTTAACAAAGCATTCCTTAAGCCTAAGATTCCCCTTGTGGCTATTTCAAAAACCAGTCTTGTAGATCCTGAGGTGAGCTCCTCTTGTGTGACAAGAAAACCTCTCCTTTGGCCTATTTCGCTTTTTACAGCTCCTACATAGGCATTGTCTACATCTATGGTCAATTCTTCGATTGGTTCCATCTCAATTCCATCAATGTTCTTTGTGATGACTCTTGGCTTTCCCACACTAAGCTCAAATCCTTCTCTTCGTAATGTTTCCAGAAAGACTGATAGATGAAGCTCGCCTCTGCCTGATAGGACATACTGTCCATCGTCTTCGATCTTGAATTTCATAGCCACATTGGTCTGAAGCTCTCGCTCTATCCTGTCCAATATTTGTCTGCTGGTCAGAAATTTACCTTCTTTGCCCAGAAATGGTGAGGTGTTGGGTCCAATTGAAATAGCCAGAGTGGGTTCTCCTATCTTTATGGTGGGAAGTGCTTCTGGATTTGCTGCATCACAGATGGTGTCGCCAATATTGGTATTTTTTATTCCGGTTATGGATACAATATCCCCAGAAACACCAGAATCAGTCTCTATTCTTTTTAGCCCCTGATTTACAAACACTTTTTCTATGACAGTCGGTTCTTGTTTCCCATCTGCCGTCATGAGAACCACGTTCATGCCGGGTTTTGCCACTCCTCTAGTTACTCTTCCAATGGCATACTTTCCTTTGTAGCTGTCCCAGTCGAGTGTGGAGACAAGCATTTGGAGAGGTTCGTCATCCCTTGATGGGGGTTGGGGAACACTTTCTAAGATCGTTTCGAATATTGGTGTGAAATCTCCTGGTTTCTCAAGTAACTCTGTAATTTTAGTTGGATCTATATCTTTCCAGGCTTTGCCATCTCTACCAACAGCGTATAGGATTGGGAATTCAAGATGACTTTCTTTTGTAGCAAGCTCCAAGAACAGGTCAGATATTCTATGAAGAGTATGTTGTATCTGAGCATTCTTCTTGTCTATTTTATTTACAACAACTATTATCTTAAGGCCGATTTCGAGTGCTTTCTTTAATACAAACTTTGTTTGGGGCATAGGACCTTCTTGAGCGTCTACTACCAATAAAGCTCCATTGGCCATGTTCAAAGTACGCTCAACCTCACCGCCAAAATCTGCATGGCCAGGGGTATCAATGATATTTATCTTGGTGTCTTTATATACAACTGCAGTGTTTTTTGCCAGGATAGTGATACCTCTTTCCCTTTCCTGATCGTTGGAGTCCATGATCAGGTCTTGGGTCATCATAAGTTCATTCTCTCTAAATGTTTTGGATTGCTTTAAAAGACCATCTACTATTGTGGTCTTACCGTGGTCAACATGTGCAATTATGGCTATATTTCTTATATTCATAGACAAAGGTCGATTATACACGGTTTTATCGCCAATTGTTGGCTTAATGTTTATAAACTTGTACAATATACATATGAAAAAACTGCTCCTTCCAATTATCACGTTGTTTGTATTTTCTTTTTTTCCTGGCGTAGTGTTTGCTGAAGTCAGCCCACTCTTAGGAAAAACGATTGTGATAGACGCGGGTCATGGTGGTGCAGACCCCGGCACAACAATGTGTACCTATATTGATGAAGATGATGCGAATCTTGATATAGCTTTCAGACTGAAGGCTCTGTTGGAAGGCACACAAGCCGGCGCGAATGTGGTTATGACCAGGACTGATGATTATGATATGTCCAATGAGGATAGGTATACCATAGCAAACAACTCCGATGGTCACGTCTTAGTTTCAATACATCTTAATGGTTCTGTCGATCAGGAAAAGAACGGCACCATGGGACTATATGCAAAGATAAAGAAAGATAAGGCTTTTACCACTACTTTGCACAACAGGCTGGTCACTTCATTAGCACCTATTCCCAACCTTGGGATAACTAACTTTATGTCTGGGGTTACGTTAAAATCTGAAATGCCTGCCACCATCCAAGAGGCAGTGTTCCTTTCAAACCATGATGAGTGTGCGGCTATTGGTAACGGAAATGGCTCAAGGCAGCAGCAGATAGCTCAAGCCTTGTTTGATGGTCTTGAAGATTGGTTTAATGCGCAGGTCATATGGACCCCGCCCAAAAGAGTAAAGTAATTAATTAGGAGAGGAAAAAAATGAAAAAATACACCTATGCTTCGCTAGTATTATCAATTTTACTTGCAATACCTGTAGTTGTTCATGCTCAACAAGGGCAAGGATCAGGTACTGGCAATGGGGATCAGCTTAGAGTTCAGGATCCTGCAACCCACGATACTGACAGCACAATCCCATCAGGCCAGGGCAATCAGGTTCAGAATAAGAACCAGGTAAATACCCAGAATCAGGGGGAAGACACTCAACTTAAGGTCAATACCAATACAGCTGAGGAATCCCAATTTGGTACTGGTAGGAGTGAAGTGGCCAGACAACACATGAGTGCAGTTTCTGAAGCTGTTGAGGATTTTCTTTCTACTGGGAATAAAACTGGTGGAATTGGCAAACAAGTAAGCGATGTTGCAAAGCTTCAGCAAGAGGCTCAAGTTGAGATCGGTGAGACCCTAGGTAAGATAGATAATAGAGGGGGTTTCATGAGAGTGTTGCTTGGTCACAATGCTGGAGCTGTCAGAGAGATGAAGCAATTGATGGAACAGAATCAACTAAGGATCCAGCAGTTACAGGAACTGATGACACAGACTGTGAATCAAGGTGAAGTTACACAGCTTAGACTTATGATCCAGGCCATGGTTGACCAGAATACTGCTTTGGAGGATCAGGTAATGGTTGAGGAACAGGATAGGGGAATGTTTGGTTGGATCTCGGCTTTGTTCAATTAAGATATAGATAAGTTTGGTGCCCTGTTGTTGCTTCTATGGCTAATATCAACAGGGCACTGTGCAACTAGCTACCGCGATCAGAACTTTAGCTGGACTGACTGGACTGGCTTGCCTTCCGGACGGATCTTCTCCAGATGGTCTAAATTCAGCTCCACAAGTGAATACCTGAATGGATGCCACCTTTTTTCTACCTGTGCTCCCAGCCAGACGAAGTAGCCCACAATGTTGTCTTTGGTAGTCTTCTGCAGACCGCCTGGGCAATGTTTTGCCATGTGGACATATACTCCGTGGGCTGTAAGGCCCCTCTTGCCTTCGAACTCGTCCAACAGCCACCTCTTCTGTTCCAAGGTCAACATTGTTTTCCCTCCTCTTTAGCTAAGCTGCCCTGATTATAGCCTATAATATATTCCGCATCAAATATGGATTTTATTTATACACCAACAAAAAAAGGTGATCCAAGGCATGTGTAATGCTTAAAATCCTATATCTAAAGGTAATATGTTTTTTGTGTGGTTTGACACCCAACCTATAACGGTCTACGCTTTATGCACATGAGAATTTCTCATCTTCATTCCGAATACTCAATCTTCGATCCGGCCAGCGCATAGCTGGTCTTTTTATTTGTTTTATTTTTATAGGAGGTGAAAGAATAATGAAAAAATTATTAATTCTCGTGGTTGCGTTTGTAGGTGTATTTGCAGTAAGCGCTAGAACGGCAATGGCTGCAAAGCCTACCGCTTCTTGTACTACCATACAAAGTGGAAACATTATGAACAGTGAGGGAGAAGTTATCACCACTGGGTACGATAGTTGGGGTTATAACTACCAAGCAAATATGTTCAATGGGGGTTACTGTGATTCTTATAGAGACGCACTTTGGTGTCAGGACTACAAAGATGTAAATTTAATTATGAAATGGAACAATGCTTGGCTAAGCAATCAAGACTGTGATGGAGATGATCTACTCGATAGACACTACGGGTACACTTCCTATATCGGTTCGGGAGCGTGGTTAACAAATCATCAGAGTGGTACTTATGAAGGCACGGAATACGATTGGGATATATCTGGAGACTGGATTATATCGGTCAACGGTGGAGCGTATCTTCATGATTATACTTTCGTAATGACATCACTATCAGATGGTACTTTTACTGGTGTAGGAGGATATCCTGCGGGCTCTCTTGATTATACTTTCGATGAAATCATTATCGATGGTCAAATCACAGGAGACAACGTTTACTTCACCGCGAGTTACTATGTAAATGGCATTCCTACAGGGTATTCCTGGTCAGCAACAGGTGTTATAGATAGCTCAGGTGCTATGTCAGGCACTGGAACCTCTGGCGTATCTACGTGGCAAAGCACGTTAGGTATAGCTTCCAAAGTGTATGAGATGTGCGTCTGGTCAGACTTCGTTAAAATAGTCGCAGCTCCTGCAGATGCCACTTCAACAGGAGGTTATTGGTACACAGCTGATGGTGCAATAATAGGACATAGCATTTGGGGTGAATTCGCCCTTATTCAAGAGGTGTACAACGACCCGTGTGGTGGAAGCGAAGGTTTATATTACAGGGGAGAAACACCTGTAGGGTTCGGTTTCTATAAACCATCGGTAATTGAGTAGTAATTAGTTAAACGCTTCTTCCCACCGGGACGCCGGTGGGATAGTGTTTCAAGTAGATTAAAGTTTGTTTGAAGGCGGTGAAACATAATATGAAAAAAATACTAATTCTCGTGTTTGCGTTTGTAGCTGTGTTTGCACTAAGTGTTAAGCCAGCTTTTGCTGCAGCACCATATTGGAACGTAAGTGGAGATTGGGTGTTTGATTACAATGACGGGAATGTCAACCTTCATGATATGACGTTAGTTCAAGATGGTACTGGTTCCCTTACAGGCAGCGGCGGTGCGTTCGCAGGAGATCCAACTTACCAATATCCGTGGGTCATAACTAGCGGATTGGTGGACGGAGAAACAATTACTTTCACTGCTGATTACACTGCAACCGTTAACTGTTCTTTTACTGCAACAGGAACGATTGCTATTAACGGTACTATGAGTGGTGATTGGATGGATAACTGCGCTGGTAATCGTAATGGTACATGGACAACGCAATTAGGCGAAGCAATGATGTTCCCGAGAGTCATCACTAACGATGCTACCAATGTGCTTACAACAAGTGCTACGATAAATGGCACAAATGGACCAGTTGATGCAGATGGCACTTCTTTCTGGATGGGACCAGCACTACCTGATGTTCCATTTTACCCCGCAGATACTGCTACTACCGTAACTCAACTTCAAGATTGGTATAGCGTTTATGGAAATTACGATCCTAAAGATGCAAATGCCCAATTCAGCTATTCCAAAACAGATCTTGTACCAGGCACAACGTATTACTTCGTAGCTTGGTCTTTTGTCGGTGGTATATGGTACCCAGGAGAAATCTTGAGTTTCAGGACGACGGATTTAGTCCTACCGCTAACAAATAAGGATCAGTGTAAAAATGGTGGTTGGATGACATTTGCCAACCCTCCCTTCAAGAATCAGGGAGATTGCGTGAGCTTCGTTCAGAGTAGCCTGAATGCGGTAGGTAACAAAACGAAGTAGATTGTCAGACATTTAACATCTACCCACCGGGACGCCGGTGGGATGGGTGTATGGGTGTTAATAAAAATTCCTTTTGCTACAATTAAGACATGAGCTTTGAGAAGTATACTGCCCTTACTTCAGAGCAGACCCTAAGCGAGTTTTCTGTCACCCCCGAACAAGGCCAATCAGAAAGCTATATCAGAAAAGCCAGACAAAAATATGGTCCCAATGCCATGGACCAAAATAAAATATCCCCATGGATACTTTTCGGCAGGCAGTTCAAATCAGCCTTTATATACCTGCTTTTGGCAGCAGCCCTTATCACTTTTCTTCTCAAAGAATATCTGGACAGCGCTTTCATAATCGTTTTTGTTACGGTGAATGTACTGCTGGGCTTCTTTCAGGAATATAAATCAGAGCAGACAGTCAAGCTTCTTAAAAGATACACCAACAAAAGAGCTACAGTCATCAGGGATGGTAAGGAACAAGTAATAGACTCCTCAGATCTGGTACCCGGGGACATAGTAGTCATAGAAACAGGAGATATAGTTTCCGCAGACCTACGTATCATCAAAACGAATAACCTGCTGATAGATGAATCCACTCTTACAGGTGAATCAATGCAGATCAGGAAACAAGTAGAACAGTTTCCGGAGCCAGTAACCAGTATGTACAAGTCCCTAAATATAGCCTTTTCAGGGACAACCGTAGTAGAAGGAAAAGGAATAGGCGTAGTTATAGCTACGGGCAAGGATGCTCAGTTTGGCAAGATAGCAAAACTGGTTACAGCAGCAGAAGAGACCAGTAGTTTTGAGAAACAGATCAATAAATTCAGTAAATTCATCCTGTTCCTCACTGCTACCACTTTGGTGATCGTCTTTATAGTACACATATTCTTCAGGCACACTCTCTCCATAACCGAGTTGACCATATATTCCATTGCTTTGGCGGTAGGAGTGATACCAGAAGCCATGCCCCTGGTCACCACCTTTTCACTTTCAATAGGCGCATCAAGACTGGCCAAGAAGAAAGTAGTGGTCAAAAGACTATCCTCGATAGAAGACCTTGGGAGCATACAGGTTCTATGCACAGACAAGACCGGTACTATAACCGAGAACAAACTTACAGTGTCTGATATATTTTCTGACCACCAGGATGAAACTATCCTCTCGGGGCTTTTTACCTCAGAATCTCTTGGCTTAAGCAAAACTTCCAACAATGCTTTCGATCTGGCATTCCTTGCCAAAGCCTCACAGGAACAGGATGGGTTGGTAAAAGGTTCTGAAAGGCTTTTTGAGATACCTTTTAACCCAATTAGAAGAAGGAATAGTGTACTGGTGAGATGGGCAGGAAAAAAGATGCTGATAGTCAGGGGCGCAGTAGAATCGGTTATGCCTTATGTGGCAGAGTTTTCTAGTGAAGAAAATGAAAAACTTATGAGCTGGGTCACGGAAGAGGGTAAAAAGGGGAGAAGGATCATAGCTATAGCTAGTAAAGAGTTTGATGGAGATTCATATTCTGTAAGGGATGAGGAAGAAGGCTTGAGATTTCTTGGAGCTATATCTTTTGAAGACCCTATCAAGGAGTCTACGCACGCAGCTGTAAAAAAGGCCAAAAGCTTTGGGATACAGGTAAAGATCCTTACAGGCGACAGCGCTGATGTGGCTGCAGCCGTGGCACTAGAGGTAGGTATTTCAGAAAACCTTTCAGATGTGATCACCGGCGATGAGTTCGACAAACTAACAAGGGCAAAACAAAAAGAAGTCATGAAAAGGATAAACGTGTTTGCCAGGATGTCTCCCGAACAGAAGTATTATCTTGTGAAATTGTTGCAGGAAGATCTTGAGGTGGGTTTCTTGGGAGAAGGTATAAATGACGCCCCAGCCCTCAAGGCTGCGGGAGTTTCTATAGTTGTGGACGGTTCATCTGATGTAGCCAGGGACGTAGCGGATATCATCTTACTGAAGCACAACCTGCAGGTGATAGTAGACGGTATTGAGATGGGCAGGAACACCTTTGTCAACGTGACCAACTATATAAAAGCCACCCTTGCCTCCAATTTCGGTAATTTCTACGCCATGGCATTTGTGACCCTCATCATAGACTATCTTCCCATGCTGCCTCTTCAGATATTACTTGTGAACTTACTGTCAGACTTTCCTATGATATCCATTGCCACAGACAATGTGGATAAGAAAGATATCACTAGCCCCAAGAGCTACGCTATAAAAGAGCTTCTACTGTTGGCAACACTTCTGGGGTTGGTCAGTACGGGTTTTGATTTCATGATGTTTGGGATCTTCAAACAATACGGTGCCAGTACCATGCAGACATATTGGTTTATAGGCAGTATCTTGACTGAGTTGGCCATAATCTACTCGGTTAGGACCAGGGGTTGGTTCTTCCATGTCAAAAACGTGCCTTCCAAAGCGATGTTGTTTCTGACCCTTATAGCCGCTATCTTGACTGTAGGTATACCTTTCACTGTCTTTGGGGTAGAAATATTCAAGTTCGTGATACCATCCTGGGATAAACTGGCCTTGCTCTTTGCTATCGTGGCTGGGTATATGGCAAGCACAGAGATTGTCAAAAGGCTGTATTACAAGTACCTTAATTTCTCCAGATAGATCTAATCCATTGATTTGACGATCTTGTCTATAGCTATGATGTAAGCCGCTTTCCTAAAGCTTACATTGTAAGAAAGCTTGGCTTCCAGCACTTCTTCAAAGGAGCTCATCATCATGCCTTGGAGCTTTTCAAACACATCGTTTCTAGTCCATTTCTCACCATGCATGTTCTGGAACCACTCAAAATATGAGACTGTGACACCACCTGCATTGGCAAGGATATCAGGAATGACCTGTATACCCTTTTCTTCGAGTATCTCATCTGCCTCGGGTGTAGTAGGACCATTGGCCATTTCGATAATATATTTCGCCCTCACTTTGTCTGCATTCTCCTGAGTAATGACACTTTCTACTGCTGCAGGTACCAAGACATCCACATCCAGTTCCAGCAATTTCTCATTTGAAATATTCTCAGTTCTTGGGAAATCTTTTAAGCCCCCGGTTTTTTCCTTGTACTCTGATGCTTCAACAACATCTATGCCATCTGTATTGAAGATAGCGCTTTTGGAATCACTTATCGCTACGATCTTGAAACCCGATCTTCTGGCGTATCTGGCAAAATGATAACCTACGTTACCAATGCCCTGTACAGCTACAGTAGTCTCCTCGGTATTCAAATTGTATGTTTTGGCAAGCTTTTCCAATATATAAAATCCCCCCAAGCCTGTAGCTTCGGTCCTACCTTCGGTACCATCCTTATCCAAAGGTTTGGCTGTGACCACAGCGGGGGAGTACTTACCG
>JBAZBO010000024.1:0-11824 GCA_041671425.1 Patescibacteria group bacterium
CATGCCCAAGGGTTTTACTGCTACTACGCTTGCGATCATTGTTACTGTTGTTCTTACCTCCTCCCTAGTGGGATGGGTAGTCTATTCAAACTCCAATACCCCCAAAGTCAAAGGTGTCAGCTCATCTGGGGATGTCATCAAACCTGGCTTTAGCGTTGACGTTGCATCCAACAGGGGTACCTGGGACCTTTATGTTTTTCTTTGCGAAAAGAAAGAAACTTGCCTAGAAGGTTTGGAGACTGGGGTTAGATGGATTACCAGAGGTGGTGGGAAGACCGTAGATAGTGAGGTCTTTGTAGAAGCCAGAAATTCTTGGGATAAATATGACTATATAAAAGTATTTGTAAAACCCGGGTGGGGCTCAGAAGAAAGGAAATTCACGCCGGTTAAGGAAAATGTTCCTTTGGAAGTTCAGACTCAGACTATTAATGACGTAGAAACAATCCTGCTTCCTACAGAAGTGTTTGCCGCCGATTTCTATAAGGTTGCCAAATTTTCAGATTAACTACTGTATCTTGTATTGTACGAAGACGAATGTGAGGTAGAACAGTATTTGGATAACGGCTTCCCTTATATCCATCTTTTCCTTTGTTTTCGTAAACTTCAAAAAAAGTAAAAGAGCGAAAGTCAAAAAGAAGATGGTTGCGGCTCCGAAGTTTGACCCCTTCAAGACGATAGGAGAGATAATTGCTACTATACCAAGTATGAAGGTAGCGTTTACTGCGAGACTCCCTATCACATTGCCCAATATCTCATCCGCCTGACCTTTCTTTATGGACCTGATGGAAAACACTAGCTCGGGTACACAGGTTCCTATAGATGTTAATGTTATTCCAACAAAGCCGAGGGACCATCCAAGACTCTCACTTATTCCCAGAGTAGCTTTCAATATACCCTCACTTGCCCCAATCAGCAGAGCACAGGCTATGGCAAAGGTTATTATCTCTTTTTTAATATTTATTTTTTCAAAACTATCCACCATTCTTTCAAGACCTTGGCTTCTTTTTATGACCGTTGAGGCATAGATGAGATACGTGCCCAACATAATAGCTCCATCCAATCTTGTGATGGTGCCGTCAAGTGCCATGATCTGAGGCATAAATGCCAAAAAGGTTGAGTAGTACACATCCTTTGAGTGGATAATTCCTCTGGTTGATATAAATCCCTTGAGCAGAATTGGTATCGCTAGTATGTAAGTCACCATAGTAATATTGGATCCGGAAAGATTACTGTATGCAAGGATCGGGTTGCCCTTGATTGCTGATGTTATACCTATTATGAGTTCCGGTAGAGATGTGGATATAGCGATCAGAAAGAAACTGATCGTGAATGAAGAGATCATGAAATTTTTGGCTATTTTCGATGAGGAGTTTGAGAATAGTTCCACGGCCTTGAGTAGTACTAAGGAGGAGATCAGTATCACCACAATATAGATGAGTACACCCATTATTTTATGATAGCATAGTCATATGAACCTGCTCCCAAAAGATATCAATCTCGAAACGGGATTGACCGATGAAGAAGCTCTCAGAAGATACACAGAACAAGGTCCCAACTCCCTGCCCGAAGGTAAGAAACAGAGTGCCCTTTCTATTTTCATTTCTCAGTTGAAAAGCCCGTTAGTTTATATATTGGTCATTGCTGGTTTGGTCACCCTCTTCTTAAAGGACTATCCCGATTCAGTGGTTATTTTCCTTGCGGTCCTTGTAAACACTGTCTTTGGATTTGTGCAGGAGCAAAAAGCCGGAAAGGCGCTTGAGGCTCTAAAAAGACTTGTGCACCCGCATGCCCGAGTCATAAGGGGAGGCGAGATCAAAACAATCGTGGTTGAAAAGCTAGTGGTTGGAGATGTGGTTCTACTTAGCCAGGGGGACAAGGTCCCAGCGGATGGGGTGGTTTTTGATGTAAGCAGGTTTTATACATCAGAGGCTATCCTTACGGGTGAGTCTGTCTCTGTCGAAAAGAAAAAAGAGGATAACGTCTATATGGGTACTGTGGTTTCTGCTGGAACTGCAAAAATGTTAGTTCTCGTGACGGGAAAGGAAACTGAGATGGGCAAGATAGCCTCCAGTGTTTCCAAGATAAATCAGGATACGCCGCTCAGGGGACAGCTTAAAAAGTTCAGTAAACAGCTTTCGTTGTTGGTTATAGGATTGACTACAGTGGTCTTTGTTATAGGACTTATTTTAGGTGAAAGTCCCGTTGAGATATTCACTACGTCTGTCGCATTGGCGGTTTCTGCAATTCCTGAAGGTCTACTTGTGGCTCTTACTGTGATCCTTGCTATTGGCATGCAAAGGATTTTGTCACGCAAAGGTTTGGTACGGGATTTGGTGTCGGCTGAAACTTTGGGGGGTGTTACCACTATTTGTGTGGACAAGACAGGGACTCTTACCCAAGGAAAGATGCAGGTTGTGGATGTTATTGGAGATGGGGCAAGTATTGCTTTACAGGCTACTGTTGCAAATGACATAGATGATCCAATGCTTATTGCTGCTTGGGAGTGGGGAAGCGGAAAGATTTTGGATGTGAAACTGGAGGAAAGAAACCACGTCAGACTAGACAGCATACCTTTCACGTCTGATCAGAGATTTTTTGCCAGTTTGAATAGATGGGATCAGGAGCAGAATGTGATTTTTGTTAATGGCTCACCAGAAGTACTGCTTGAAAGATCTGGGATTGATGAAGGTACAAGGGTTGAGATACATTCCAGGATAGATTCCCTTACAAAGGAGGGTAAGAGGTTGATCGGCTTGGCAAGAAAATATGTTCCGTCATCGGTTGCAGAAGTGACACTTGAAGATGTGAAAGAAGGGCTTTCATGGATTGGTCTCTTAGCATTTACAGACCCGGTCAGAGATGATGTCAAGGAATCCCTCAAATTGGCAAGGGATGCTGGTATAAGACTTATTGTCATAACTGGTGACTATTCCAACACAGCAATGGCAGTACTTGATCAGTTGGATCTTAAAGTGGATCCCAATGATGTAATCTTGGGATCCTATCTAGAAGATATTAGAGAAGAGGAACTGAAGAGCAAACTTTCAACTTTGGATGTAATGCTTTTTGCTAGAACAAAGCCTGATCAGAAATTAAAGATTGTGGAGATCCTAAAGGGTATGGGTGAAGTTGTGGCTATGATGGGAGATGGTGTGAATGACGCCCCTGCCCTATCGCAGGCTGATATAGGTATAGTAGTAGATGAAGCCTCTGATGTGGCCAAAGAATCAGCCGATTTGGTGCTACTCGATTCCAGGTTTTCTACAATTGTTGCAGCGGTTGAGGAAGGTAGAGGCATATTCGATAACATTAGAAAAGTGATTCTGTACCTCATGTGCGATGCATTTGAGGAGATATTCGTTGTACTGGTGTCTTTGTTATTTAGACTACCCCTTCCCATATCGGCGGCTCAGGTTCTTTGGGTTAATCTCGTGTCCGATGGTTTTCCCGGCCTGGCATTGACAGTAGATCCCAAAGCATTGGGTACCATGAGAAGGAAGCCAAAATCCCCCAAAGAGAATTTAGTTGCTCCATGGATGTACAAACTTATGATCATTGTTTCTTTTATAGGTGGTGCCTCTGCCTTTATTCTTTTCTACTACATGGTAAAAACTACGGGAAATATTATCCTAGCTAGGTCTGTGGCATTTGCGGCAATTGGGATCAACTCACTGGTATACGTATTTTCGGTCAAGACACTTCAAGACCCCTTTTGGAAAAGCAATCCTCTAAAGAATAGATGGCTTATTGGGGCAGTGCTGGGGGGAGTTCTTCTTCAAGTATTGCCTTTTATATGGGGAGGATTGGGAAATTTCCTCAAGGTAGAACCGTTGGGAAGGTATTGGATTTTGGTCTTTGCGTCATCTTTTGTAATGTTCCTTGCCATAGAGGTATCAAAATGGGGTTTCAGGCATCAGCTTAAACACAATGGAAGTCATAGATAAAAACTCAACTTTATGGAACTACCTGGAAGAAGACCTTAAGGGTCTGATTTTGGATGGGGAACATCTTCTTTCTAATGTTAGCAGAGACGGTCTGTCTGATTATTCATATCTGGTATTTCCTTTTTCCAAAGCCTATGAGGGATTTCTAAAAAGGTTTTTTCTGGACTTGGATCTTATAAGAGAAGATGAATATTATGGAGACACAATTAGGATAGGCAGGATTCTCAATCCAGTATTTATAAAAAAGAAATTCTCCGTCTATAGAAAACTGCGTGGGAAACCTGGTACTGAAGATGTTGCAGAGAGACTTTGGGAAATATGGAAAAGGGGAAGGAACTTGGTCTTTCACTATTTTCCTCACAACTTCAGGAGTTTAAGTTATGATGAGGCGTTGGAGATAATAAGGGCTCTTGTAGACGCCATGAACCTTGCAGTCATGCGTTGCAGACTTTGACCTTGTATAATCCCCGTGTGGAAAGAAATAAAAGAATAAAAGTAGCTGTGGGTGTAAGTGGAGGAGTAGATTCCTCTGTCTCCGCATATCTGTTGAAAGAACAGGGCTATGATGTGACCGGAGTCTATATGCAGTGTTGGGACTCCAAGCTAGATGGTTGTACTGCCGAAGCCGATAGGTCCGATGCCGTAAAGGTGTGTGCTAAGCTTGGTATCAAATTCGAGAGTCTGGATTTTATAAAAGATTATAAGACCAAAGTAATAGAGTATTTTTTCTCCGAGTACGAAAAAGGTAGGACCCCCAATCCCGATGTAATATGCAACAAAGAGATAAAGTTTGGCATGTTTTTAGATTGGGCATTGAGAAATGGTTTTAGTCTAATTGCTACTGGGCACTACGCACGTACCCAAGAACAGGATGGACAAGTAAAGTTACTTAAGGGTGTGGATGTTTCGAAAGATCAATCCTACTTTCTTTACGCTTTGAACCAGATTCAGCTTTCCAAAGTACTATTTCCGGTTGGGGGTATGAAAAAGACAGCGGTGCGGGAAATAGCCAAGAAGGTTGGTTTACACACAGCGAGCAAACCTGACAGTGTTGGTATCTGTTTTATAGGAGAAGTGGATATCAAAAAGTTCTTGGAAAAGCGACTTGAGATAAAGAAAGGCAATGTAGTAAATAAAAAAGGTGAAGTGATAGGTGAGCATGATGGAATATGGTTCTATACCATAGGACAGAGGCATGGGTTCAGATTAAGTACCTATGTGGGTATGCCTTTGTATGTAGTAGATAAAAATGTTGAAAAAAACGAATTAATCGTAGGTTTTGCTGGTGATGTATTAAAGAAGTCTTTTGAGACTGAATCCCCTCATTGGATAGGTGACCCCCCGAGTTTTCCTTTGGACTGTGAGGTTAGGGTGAGGCACTTGGGTGAATTGCATAAATGTACTTTGGATGAGAATAAAGTGACTTTGGTAGATCCCATCTTTGGCATAGCCCCCGGTCAGAGCGCAGTCTTCTATGATGGTGATAGAACTTTAGGTGGGGGGATTATAGAATAGCAAGGGTGGAGAGTGTTTGAAACACCTCCAAATAGGGCAACCTGATAATTAGTGTTGTTTTTCAAAAGGACCGTACCAATACCAAAACTCTGGATCAACATTTAAGGTACCGTAACGAACCCAAAATTCTGTTCCATTTATTTCCGACAAGATATTTTGTGATTCGTATTTTTTAGTTGTTTTATCGTTTATCACTAAAGCCTGTTCTGTAACAGGATGAAAAAAATGAACACCATCTGAGCTAACAGGCAACGAGTAATAACTCGTAGGATATTTCCTGTAATCATGATCGATTAATGCGTCCTCGTACGTTGGGTACTGCTTCCTTATGGTGGGAGTAGGATCTGTGGTATATGTGAATGGACCAAACCAATTATCATTAACCTCGTTAAGACTAGCTTGATATTCTTCTACCCAAAATAATCTATCTGTTCTATCAACAATAACGTAATAGGTAGCCTGCTCACAACATTTGTAGCCCCCTCCAAAGCTGACATCTAGATACAAAACTTTACCTGTTTTGGGGTTAAAATATTCACCCGAATATTCTCCTTGCTTTGGTCTAGACGTTAGCCGCGCTGGATATTTTTGATAACTTTTTCCATCGAGAGCATGTTTGATGGTGTCAAAAGAGTATCTTGGCTTTGAATTGCTGGGCAATATATTCTGTAAGTTTTTCTCAAGTAAAGGCCAGCATACTAGATATAACCCTAGTGTAGTTAAAGCAATTACGGTTATGAATAGAGTTTTCTTCACGGTAATATTGTATGCCTGATAACATTGTCAAGCAAAGATAAAATGGGTTTGTATATAAATATACTTTATTCTGATGATGAAACTTTAGGTTGGGGATCATGGAACGCTGAACTGTGATCCTTTGATAATAACTGTTTTTACATATCTTCCGGTGGTATTGATCTTTATGATTTTGTCTTGGGTTTCCTCCAGATTACCGTTCTCCGCTTGTGATCTGTATGAGATGACTACGACCCCCACTTTCTCAAGTACAAATGGCTCTATGTATTCATTCCAGTGGTCACCTTCTATTGAGTAGAAAATTCTGTCGCTTGGGTTTTGAGTGGCAAAAGAGATGGTTGGATTATTGGAATACCAGTAATTATTATAATTTCCCGTCACAGAGACTGAGGTATCTGGCGTATATAAATCTGATTTTTCTCCAAATACAGCAAAGTCGCTGAAGTGAGTAGTTTCAGCAATGAGTTTGTTTGCCACTTCATCATATACGGTTTCCAAAGGTTCCCAGAGTTTAGTGTTTTTGTTCAGCAGGTATATTTTTAGGCTTTCTTTTATCACATTCTGAGTGATTACTTCTGGTAGACTTATTTCTATAGTTGCGGGCTCCAGCAGATTCTCTATGTTATTTCCCATATTATCCAAAGCGCTTAGTGATAGGGCAGTATCTATTATGTAGGACAAAGCACTTTGTATTTTCGGAAGAATAGGCATCTTTCCAGTTTTCAGAGTGACTGTGGCTGGGTCTTGAATGCTTTCAGATGTTACATTCACTTTTTTGCTATCAAGAGTGAGTTCCACATTCTGATCCAGTAGATACTTTGAATATATTCCTTCAAGATCCTTCCATAAGTATGTGCTTTGCGGTCCAACATGAGTTCCTAAAACATCGGACCAGCTGAACCACTTCCACGGGTCCAATAGGTTTCTGCTTTGCCAGCCAAATGGGTCCACTCTGTTTTCAGGGCTTACTCCCCCCTGGGTAATGGCGAAGTGAAGGTGTGGGCCGGTGGTGTTTCCAGTCATGCCCACCTTACCTATTACCTCACCACTTTCTACCCATTTGGTTCCTTTTGTCACCAGACCGTTCTCCTGTAAATGCATATATGTGGTTTGATACCCGTTTGGATGATTTATCTTTATCGTATTGCCGCAGGGCTTGCAGTAGTAATATTCAGCCAGCCCCTCATGAGCTGCCAGTATGTCTGTGCCATATTGTAGAGAGAAGTCATATCCATCATGGGAGCTGTAGTATAGGTCAGGCATTTCTTGCTTTTCGCCTAAGTAATTTAATGTTGTTTCAGCTTCCTCTTGAGGCTCCTTGTAATAGTTGTATCCAAGGAGAGGGTATTGATGATCAAAGTGTGAGTATATTCTGCCTACCAGTTCATTCTTGTTTTCAGCCCTCCAAGGTATCTGCAGAAGTGGAAATGATGCAAGAGAGTTTTCAGCATCACTTATATAAACCCCGTCAGTATTCACAAACGCCAATACCTTACTTGGCAATGCATACACCCCTGTAATAGAAATAATGGATTTGGCCTTGCTCAATCCCAACCGATCCCACGTGTCACCTGAGTTGTTTGACCTGTAAACGTCATACACTCCGTTTGTAAGATCCTTCTGACCTAGATAATAGTTACCTTCAAAATATAAGATCCTTTCGGGTTGTAGATTCGGGTTGTGCTGTATATTTTGCCAACTACTTCCGTTATCGACTGATCTGAATATCTTGTTCTCTCTCCCAACGGCAATGATGGAGTCCTCACCAAATGAGACGTTCGTAATAGTATTAGTTTCTAGATCCTGCACTACTTGCCATGTTCCTCCATCATTGCTGGAAATATAGGTGTGTTTGATACTTCCTGCCATTACCATGCCATCTTTCCCTGCTAGTGCTGTTATCTCATAATCAGAATATTGTTCTCCTATTTTTCTTTCCCAAGTCAGCCCTCTGTCGGTAGATATCCACAAGCCGGCACCTACTTTAGCCAAGTATAGTGTTCCATTGTATGCATATATCTTGCTTGCTGATCCGGGGAAATCAATATATTGCCACGTAGTACCCCCATTGATGGAGTAGTACAAACCATTTTTAAAGCCAGTTCCTGAATAGTAAGTGGAGGCATAGATAACCCCATTATCGTATACGATGTCGGTTACGCCTCTGTTCGATAGCCCTGCATTAGTCCATGTATTACCCAGGTCTTTAGATATTCTGATTCCGTTGTATGGAACCAGCCAAAGTCTGGTGTCGAATTCAGATGCAAAAACACCATATGGGGTGGTGATCAGCTTAGAGATGTTTAGAGTATCTAGCCCGGATTTTGTCCACGTGACTTGGGCCCGAGCGTTATTTATAAACATTAACGAAAGCATGAAGATTACGGGAAGTAATAACGTTTTCATACTACAATATATATTGTAGTTTGTGCAGGCGTTCAATAGCTGTTACTCCAGTAAAAATAGGAATTTGTGTTATATTAACTTCCGTGAAGGATCTTGTCAGGCAGATACAATCCAGAAATCCTTATCTTAAACAGGCCGAGGTGGACGGTATTTTGTATCTGATAAAAAATACCCCAAATCTATCTAATAATGATCTAGTCAGGTATACCGGCCTCCCAAAAGAAACACTCAGGCAGTTCAAGTCTTCTATCTCAAATATACTGACGGACTCAGAAAGTGACATTGTTGTTCTTAAAGAAGATATCGGGGAAGAATTTATTCCCTATAAATGGAGCCTGCTTTCCTATTCTGACGAGGGACTTCAAAAGAAGCTTTCCGATATAAGAACTAAGTATGATCTTGAACCGAAGAGAGAATACGACCAATTCTTTGCTGATGTAAAAACCACTGTCTCCAAAGTCAAGATCTTGCAAGATAAAGGTATGGTGGAAGACAGGGATATTTTGTTACTGGGAGACGATGACTTAGTGTCGGTGGCATTGAGCCTATCCGGTGTTCACTATAATAGTATTACTATTCTCGATATCGACAGAGCAATTTTGGACACGATAACCAGGATATGCCAGGATTTGGAAATTGGGAACGTTTGCACTCGGGTGTACGATGCCAGACAAGATCTGTCTGAAGATCTTTATGGCAGGTTTGACATTGTGATGACCGATCCTCCTTATACTAGAGCAGGTATAGATCTTTTCCTTAGGCGTGGGGTGGAGCTTCTGGAGTTGGGTGACGATAAGTATATCTTTCTGTGCTATGGAAATAGTTTTAGAACGCCTGAGAAGACCTTGAAAGTACAGGAGGTAATTGGATCATATAATTTTCTGATAGAAGACAAGATAGATAAGTTCAACAGATACTATGGTGCCGAGTCTATAGGTAGTGCCAGTTCCATGTATGTGCTGAGAAGGACCCCTTTCACACACGTTCCCGAAAGCTCCGTGCAGAAAACTATCTATACCTTTGAGGGAGAAAAAGAGGAGAAATTTCCTTTTGTAGATCATTACAGTTTCAAAATCCATGGAGTTCCCGGTCAGATATTGTCTTCTAGAAAATCTTTGCAGAAAGCCTTTGGAGAATTTTGCCGTATTCATAAACTGAAAGTGGTGAGTACCGACCTGACTAAGTTCAAAGGCCAGGGTGTGACCATGACTTTTGTTTTGTCTCAGTCAAACCTTACTGTACACACTTGGCCGGAATATGGCGCTTTACACATAGTACTTGTGACTTGTTCTCCTATCTATAATAAGGACACAATGACGCAGACCCTTTCCAGACTTTTGTCTACTGATGCTATTGAAGTGAGAAGGGTTGAATAGACTTTGAGGATCGTCCCTTTCTGTTCATTTACATCCGCCCGTCGTTACAGGAAATAGTCTGTTTTTGACCGGGATTATCCCGGGATATCCCCAGATTTATTATGTCAATACAAGGAAATATGTGATTCCTATGGGGATGATCCCCGCAACATTTTGATTTCACATTGATTTTATGGGAAGTTCTGAGGTTTGTTCGAGGATAATCCCCCAAGTCCCCCAAGAAACAAACAGAGGCGCCGGGCTACACAAGATGTGCAACACAGCGCCTCTAGGCGGACAGCAGACAGGTCAGTGATTGGTGGTACCGAACACTATAGGGAGATTGACCATTGAAGTCCAGCAGACTGGGCCAAGGGTCGTACCCTCGACTTTATACTCCCAGCCCCCATGATCATTTGCGGGACGCGTAACCGTCCACGTGACTTCCCCCAGCGGTTCTCTGACCCAGCGCCTAAACACACCATTCCCGAACCATGAGTTGTTGGGTGGCACTCCTGTCCAGAGGAAATTCCCATCATGGTTGTCACCCCTACCATTGCAGGAGGTGTTTATGGTCATGACGAGTTCTTCCCAGCCCACCCATTGTTTGGCAGCCCAGTATGGCTCGGCGAACAGTTGCCAGTCCCAGGTCGGATTTCCGACTCCTTCCCAAGACTGGTAGTTTGGATCGCTGACGGTTAGGTAGATCTTGGTCTCACGGGAGTCCTTGTGGATCCCCTTCCCATCCTGTCGTGCATACCACGGGCCAAAGTTCCACCAGTTGGCTGCGTATTCCGCGTCGAAGTAGACGTCAGTAACGTCTGACCAGAGCCACTGACTCCAGACCCAGACGTTTGGGTCTTGAGGATCCTGGTCCCAGAGCAGTGGACGGACCTTTATGATGGAACCATCCTCTTTCTGGACCGAAACGAATCCTTCATCGTAGTTCCCCCATGACGCCCCGTTAAGATGCATCCGCAGGGTTAGAACCCCCGCGTTGATGACCTTGAGGTCCCACTGAGGGGTCGCCTCGAAGGTTACCTCGATGACCGGTAACGGCTCCGCCACGGCGGTGTTGATGTTGGTTAGAACCAACGTAAGAAGTGTGACGACAACAACGGTGATGAGACGACTAGAACGCATGAAAACCTCCCTAAGTGACTTGTTGGGGACTAATTTCCCCGAAACGAAACTGCCCGTATTATAGGATAAATCAGCCTTTATGTCAAACTATAGGGTAAAAGAAAAGGCCCCTAACATGAGATCATGCTTCGGGGCCTTACGGTCTCAACAAGCTTTCATGACCTGTTTGCGTTTCTCGGCATCTCCGAGAAAGTCAAGCCTGTTACCTCCGACAAGCTGCCTGACGTACGCCCCCAGATCACCCGGCACTTCCTCATCCAAAATGCTTTCTGTCGGAATTCCTGGGTGACCCATCATGAAGGCGACTAGTTCTACTACCATGTCGTTGCGTAGGTTCTCTTTCTCTGAGTTGGCCACTTCGATCTCTCTCTCTTTCCAAAGATTTTGCGATTTTAGCATAAATAGTTTGATTTGTTGACATTACCTACTATAATTGATATCTTTCCTCTGCTATTTCGCTCTTTGAAAACTTAGTCTGAAAAGGTTCATCTTTGGTCTTGAGGGACTGAAGGTGAAAAGAATGTTTTTTTGAGAATTTGATCCTAGTTCAGGATGAATGCTAGCGGTGTGCTTAAGGTATGCAAGTCGAACGGGTAGTTACAATTTCCAATTTGATCCAGCTTGCTGGTGATATGCGGAGCCGTGACTACCAGTGGCGAACGGCTGAGTAATACATAGGAATTTGCCCCCAAGTAAGGGATAGCT
>JBAZBO010000025.1:0-11482 GCA_041671425.1 Patescibacteria group bacterium
GCGGTCTCTATTAGGCCTTCTTCCGCTATCCCTATTTGAGAATCTACCGCCATCTCTGCTTCTGCCAGGACCACTTGGCCTTGGGGGTCTTCTATCAAAGTTCCTAGGCTGCTCCTCAGGCATACCCGCAGGTCTTTCAGTCAATGCTTTGACGGACAAACTGATCTTTCCCATTGGACCTTTATCAATTACTTTCACCTGTAGATTGTCACCTATCTTCACTACATCGTTAACACTGGCAACATACTCATGTGAAAGTTCGCTTATATGGACCAGGCCTGTCTTTCCGGGCAGTATCTGAACGAACGCACCAAAGTCGGCTATGTCTTCAACTACTCCCTCGTAAATCTCGCCAACCTTTACATCCTTTACGATGCCTTCCACAATTGCCATAGCTTTTTCTGCATTTTCACTACTAACCGCAGAGACTACTACAGAGCCATCATCTTCTATTGAGATCTCAACACCATACTTTTCCTGAATCTCCTTTATGGTCTTACCACCACTTCCTATAACCATACCGATCTTTTCGGGATCAATCTTAGTCGAAAGGGTCTTGGGTGCGTACTGAGACACAGCTTGTCTTGGAGACGATATAGTCTTTCTCATCTCTTCCAAAACATACAATCTGCCCTCCTTGGACTGCTCTATTATCTTAGGCAGTAGGCTCATAGGTATCCCTGGAAGCTTCATGTCACACTGTATGGCCGTAACACCATCCTTAGTTCCAGTCATCTTGAAATCCATGAATCCAAAAGCGTCTTCCATATAGGCTAGGTCCGTCATGATCAACTGTTTGCTCATATCATCGTTTACGATCAAACCCACTCCAATTCCCGCTACCATGTCCTTTATGGGAACCCCAGCGTCCATCAATGCCAGGGTCGATCCACAAGTTGCAGCCATAGAGCTAGAACCACTTGAAGACAAAGTCTCACTGGTTAAAAGTATCGTGTAAGGAAATTCTTTCTGATCTGGAATAACCGGCTTCAAAGCCTTTTCTGCCAACATACCATGACCAATATCTCTTGAGCTTGGAGCGCCAAATTTGCCAGTTTCACCAACTGAGAACGGTGGGAAATTGTAATAGTGTATGTATCTTTTGCTCTTCTCACCATACATATCCTGAATGAGTATCTCAAGAGAAGGTGAGCCCAAAGTGGCCACTGTTAATACCTGTGTAACTCCCCTGGTAAACAGGGCACTACCATGAGTCCTGGGCAAGAGTCCAACCTTTGTATCTATCTTTCTTATCTCATCTATCTTCCTACCGTCAGGCCTCTTTCCCTCATCAAGAATAAGCTTCTGAAGCGACTTCTTTTCTACCTCAGCAAAAGCCCTTACCATATCAGCCTTCTTGTACTTACCCTCAAGAGCAGCAAATAGCTCCTCCATCGCAGTTTCCTGATACTCTTTCAGCTTAGTCTTATCAAAGCCAGCCGAGAGCATCTCATCAATTTTGGACTTTACAACTTTGGAAACATCATTCAACATGGCACTGTCCAAAGCTTTCGAGACATAGGTGTACTTTGCACTATTTGGATTGACTTCTTCGACAAAGTCATTCATGAAAGTGACCATTTCCTCAAGATTGTTCCTTGCGAATTCAAAACCCCCAAGGATCTTCTCTTCGGGAAGGATCTGAGCATCAGCCTCAACGGCTAGAAACTTTCTATCCGCACCAACAAAGGAGACCATCATATCCATGGCCATACCCTCAAGCTCACTCCTAGGTGGATTCAAAACGTAATCCTCATTCGAAAAGGCCACCCTGGCTGAGACCATAGGACCATTCCAAGGTATGCTGGACGCCATCAAGCAAGCGGAAGTAGCCACAAGGCTCAAAAATTCCGGATCTGATGTCTCATCCAAAGAAAGTACCGTTATAGCTACCTGTACCTCATCCATATAGTCTGAGGGAAATAATGGTCTTATAGCATGATCCACAAGCCTCTTGGTTATAACCGCATCATCTGTGGGCCTGCCATCTCTTTTGACAAAGCGGGATGATTTTATAGAACCACTTGCATAAAGTTTCTCCTCATACACAACAGTGAGAGGAAAGAAATCTATATCAGGGTTTGGAGCGCCAGAAACGGCCGTAACCAAAACCACAGTGTCTCCATAGGTGGCCTTTATAGCCATATTAGCCTGCATAGCAAGCTCCCCTGTTTCGAGCACCAACTTTTTACCTGCGAAGGCAAATTCTTTCTTTACATATTTATTCATTTTTACTTTCAGCTTGGATAAGTGACGGGGGATCTAAGTTAAAAGATGCAATACTGGGCACAGTATGCGCAATATTTCATCCTTAACCTAAAGATCCGAACGCAACCCTCAAGCTATCCTAAACAATTACTTATCTATATCTAACTTCTCTACCAAAGCACTATACCTGGTCTCATCCTTGTCCTTCAGATAGGCCAACAATCTTCTCCTCTTACCAACCATCTGTAAAAGACCCCTTCTGGAGTGGTTATCCTTCTTGTGAGACTTCAGATGATCAGAAAGCCTTGAGATCCTATTTGACAATAAGGTTATCTGAACCTCCGGGGAACCGGTATCAGACTCATGGAGTTGGCTCTCTTTTATTATTTTTGACTTATCTTTTACTGTCATAGACGGCGGTAATTCTAGCAAATAAATGGCGCTATATCAATAACTAGTTTGCTGGCTCTCTGTAGGTCATCCCTATCAATAAGGCTTTTGCAGACCTAACGTCGGGGGTCATTCCCAAACCCGACGCAAGATCAAACATTAATAGGCTAAGATTGTCCTTTGTAGGATCTATAAGGTTTATGCGGCCGAACTTGCTATTCATACCGGTATTATCGATATTAATGATCTTGGCAGCAGAAAACTCCTTCTCAAGATTTTTGTATATGTACCCAAGATCCTCCAGGTTTTGCAAACCAAAAGTTATGGCCAAGTCAAAATCAAAACCGGCAACACTGGCCTTCACCCTATTTAGGTCAAAATCCTTGGCTATGGGTGATATCTCCAGGTGTAGAACATTATCATCATTGGAGTATCTGACACTGGCCGCGGGGGTCTCAGAATAGTCTATGGAAACCATTAAACTCCTGTTGGACGTGTCGGATTTGATCTGTGAAGGATCCAACAGCTTGAAGTCCTGGAATAACTCAGGGAGTTTACCCGGATATATGAAAGATACATGCTTATCTTTATCAAGCAGCATGTAGTACATGCCCACAGCGGCACTGAAGGCATCGGTGCCTGATATCTTAGATGGCACAATGGCTATGTGCTTTGCGCCTTCTATGAGATTGGCGATCTCGTCATATTTTTGGTTTTTACTTTGTGTAGTATCTTCCATACGAAGGCGTGAGTGTACCACTTTCGCCTAGGTAAATCAACCCCATAGACAGTAGGGTTTGGATTGTGGGAGGAGAAATTACATCACTTCTATGTACTGATCTTTTTCTAGACCCTCGAATTGAGGCCTGAAGAGGGCACCACACTCTACGTCCTTCCCTACTAGTGGCACCTCGTTCTTACCCATTTTAAGTTTTCTGATAGCACCTCTATAAATAGGCTCATCTTCATCGGTCACATCTGACGGATCCTTATCATATATGGCTATCCTGCTGTTCTCCTTCAGAGCCCCTGCCATCACCAAGCATCCAGCTATCACGTCACCTGATGGTAGTTTGAAAGTCTTGATTATCTTCGCCCTACCCTTGATCTTCTTCTCTTCATCAAAGGCTGTACCCTCAAGCAAAGTCTTAGCATCGTCGGTAAGCTCATATATAGTCTTATACGTTTTATAAACAACCCTAAGATTATCCGCGAGATCCTTGGCAGATGAACCTATCTTCACGTCAAACCCTACGATTATGCCTCCGGACCCTTGGGCCAGAAGTATATCTGAGTCATTTATATCCCCAGTCGCTGTGTGCAAAAACCTCAAGGAATATGATGCCCCAACATTCTCGGCCACTAGACTGGCTAAGCCCGCCTTAACAGCTTCCAATGTTCCCTGAGTATCAGCTTTTATGATTATTGAAACTGTCCTTTTAGTTTCTTTCCCAACTATTTCAACTCTATTCTCATCAATGGCCAGTTCTGACAGATCGCTTCCCTCAGCCACCAGAAGATCCCCCACATTAGGAACCTTCGAAAAGCCCGAAACCTCAATCGGTTGAGCGGGACCAGCCTCTTTCAGCATAGCACCCTTATCATCCATGATGGATCGTACTTTGGCGCTGTAACCACTAGCGTATATCTTATCCCCAATCCTCAAGGTCCCGTTCTTGACTATACAGGAGACAACAACCCCTTTCTTCATATCCAGCCTGGATTCAATTATCACAGCTTCTAGCTCACCGTTCTTATCTGCTTTAAGCTCCAAAAGATCTGCTACAGCAAGTATCGAATCAAGAAGCCCCTCTAGATTCTGCCCTGTCTTTGCAGAAACCTCAACACCAACCACATCCCCTCCCCAGTCTTCCAACAGTACTGATTCCTGGGCTAATTCCTGCTTGGCCTTCTGAACATTGGCGGAGGCTAGATCTACTTTGTTGAAGGCTACTATAATAGGGCATCCTGAAGCCTTGGCATGGGATATAGCCTCCTTGGTCTGGGGTTTTACACCCTCATCGGCCGCCACTACCAAAACCACTACATCAGCAGCCCTTCCTCCTCTAGCTCTCATCTGGGTAAAAGCCGCATGCCCCGGCGTGTCTATAAAAGTTATCTTGTGATCTTTGTGCTGGACTTGGTAGGCACCAATGTGCTGGGTTATCCCAGCGTACTCTCCGCCCTGAACATTGGTCTTCCTTATAGCATCAAGGATGCTGGTCTTTCCGTGATCAACGTGACCCATGACTGTAACAATGGGCGCTCTGGTATCCTGTGTTGTCGTTGCCTTAATATTTTCCATATGTTTCTTTTTATTGCCAGCATTTTACTCTGAAACCTCGGGAGACTCCTCTTCCTCTACTGGCTTCTCTTCAGATGGCTCTTCAGCGGATATAACCTCCTCCTTGGCAGCTTCTTCCAAAGCTACCTTAGCGGCTTCCTCTGCGGCCTCTTCTTCGTTTCTCGTCCTCTGTTCTTTTATTTGGGCATCCCAGACGCCTACTACCTCTTCGGCTGTTTTTTGTTCACTTACTGTTGGAGTTTCCCCAAATAGCCCGGCAGCACCTTTGATATCGATCTTCCACCTTGTAAGTTTATTAGCCAGCCTGGCGTTTTGACCTGCTTTTCCTATGGCCAGGCTCTGCTGGTCTTCCGGTACTGATACTATCGCTCTTCTCTCCTCTTCGTTAAGTTCGACTTCGGTCACTCTTGCTGGAGAAAGGCTTGCCGCAATGAACTTCTCAACCATAGGTGAATAAGGAACAATATCTATTTTCTCACCAAAGATCTCTGAGATTATCGACTGCACTCGAACCCCTTTTCTTCCTACGCAACTACCCACTGGGTCTACTTTCTCATCAGAGGAAGACACTGCTATCTTGGTCCTAGAACCGGCTTCTCTGGCAATGGCTTCTATTTTCACCACACCACTGGCAATCTCAGGAACTTCCTGTTCAAAAAGCCTTTTCACAAAGTCGGGGTCGGACCTGCTAACCACGATCTCAGGTCCCTTTGATCCATCTCGCACCTCTTTTATCAAAACCTTAAGTCTCTGTCCCACTCTATACACTTCTTCGGAAACCTGCTCCGAAGGTAAAAGTACACCCTGAGCCTTACCTAGATCCAATATTATGACTTCTTTGTCTATCCTAAAGACTGTTCCACTTTCTATGGTACCCACTCTATCTTTGAAATCACCATATACCACTTCTTTTTCAGTCTCTCTGATATTCTGCAATATGACCTGTTTTGCTGTTTGTGCGGCAATCCTACCAAAGCCAGAGGGGGTCACGTCTTCGCCATCCTTGAAGATCTTAGCTTCACCGGTATCTGCATCAAGCTCAGATGTTATGACATTCTCCTCTCCACCATAATCTTTTCTGTAGGCAGATATCAAAGCCAAACGTATAGATTCCAAAACGCTTTCCACAGGAATACCGCGTTCGGTGGCTACTTGGTTTAGTGCTGCATTAAATTCTGTTATTGCCATGTGACCTATTTTACCTCAATTTAGTAATAAAAAAAGTGGGCCGACCCACTTAAACGTAGCTAATATACACAAATCTGGAGGCTTTGACAAGGAGGCCTATATACTTTTGTGCTAGAGTAGAACTATGGGAAAAATACTAAAGCTGTCCCAAAGTATCGTGTCAAAAACAGCAGCCGGGGAAGTGGTCGAGAGGCCCGCGTCAGTAGTTAAAGAGCTCATTGAGAACTCTATCGACGCCGGAGCCACCTTCATAAGCGTGAATGTACAAAAGGGCGGAATCAAAAGCATAACCGTCATAGACAATGGCGAGGGTATGGATGATAAAGACCTCGCAGTCTGTGCAGACCCGCACACCACAAGCAAAATATATACAGAAGAGGATCTTGAAAGGATCAGCACATTGGGTTTCAGGGGCGAGGCACTATCAAGTATAGCTGCCGTTAGCCGGCTCGCCATCAAAAGCAGGACCATCAACAGTGTAGAAGGCAACATCTTAATAATGGAAGCCGGCAAAGAGATGAAAAGGTCCAAGGTGGGGATGGATTTTGGAACCGTAGTGGAAGTAGAAAACCTTTTCTACAATACACCAGCCAGAAAGAAGTTCATCAAGGGCATACAGGCAGAATTCAGGCAGATACTGGATAATGTGATCTCCAATGCCATCTCAAGGCCCGAGATTGGTTTTGTATTGGTACATAATGCCAAAAAGATCCTAGATCTTCCTAATCTCCAAACCAGAGAGGACAGGATATCGGCTGTGATGGGGAAAACCTTGTTTGCAGAGATGTTTCCAGTTGATGAGGATAGAGACCATCACAAAATGTTCGGTTTCTTATCAAATCCACAGGCCTCGGGGTATAAAAGGACAGGTCAGTATATCTTTGTGAACAGACGCCCAGTGGCAAGCAAGGTGGTAACGGCTGCGGTCAGAGAGGGCTACGGAACATTACTTGATAGAGATTCCTATCCCCCATTTGTCATTTTCATTGAAGCACCCTTTGACATGGTGAACGTGAATATTCACCCCAGAAAAGAAGAGGTGGGATTTATAAATGAGGATTTCATTTTCAGGATAGTAAAAGAAACAGTTGAACTGGCTCTTAGAAACCAAAATCTGGTCTACAGGACAGACATATTCGGCAATCCTTTCGAAAGGGGAGTTGCTGACTATACCTTTAAAAAACTCAAAGGTTCTATTGACTCCTGGAAACTTGAGGGGCTAAGACCCGAGGAGATCATACAGATAGGAGAACTGTATCTGGCCATTGGTACTAAGAATGGCATGCTTCTTGTAGATCAACATGCGGCTCATGAGAAAGTTTTGTACGAGAGATTGTTGGACGAATTTGATAAGCGTAGAAGAGAGCACAAAAGCGTGTCTCTGAGGACCCATATCATCTTTGATCTGCCTGCCAGCGAATCTGCACTATTGGAAGAGAGCCTAACTATATTTGAGCGGTTGGGATTTGAAATAGAGAGGTTTGGCGATGGCACCTACAAAGTGAGGAAAGTGCCGGAAATGCTACAAAGCCATGATGTAAAAAGAGTGATCCTGGAATTCCTGGATGATTTGTCTAGGGAAAAGCCTGTCAGAGATATAGATACCAAAAACCTAAAGACTATTTCCTATCTGGCCTGCAGAAGCGCAGTGAAAGACGGGGATCATCTGGAGCCAAAGGAAAGAGAAAAGCTGATCAAAGACCTCCTAAAGACAAAAACGGGCTATACCTGCCCTCATGGCAGACCCGCTATGGTGGAGATACCATTCTCAGCTCTAGAGAAGATGTTCAAAAGAAGGTGATAAAATCTCCTCATGCTTATAGATTCCCACTGCCATCTGGTAGACAAGAGATATGGTAAGGCAGTATCAGAGATGATCGAAGACTCCAAGGAAGGAGGCGTGGAAAGATTCATCACCATAGCTACTTCTATTAAGGAAAGCAAACTCGCCATTCAGACCTCAGACGAATTTAAGGAAGTGTATGCTACAGTTGGCGTTTATCCTCACGAGGAAAGAGGCAAAAAGATCGAGAATATAGAAAAATCTCTTCAGGAGCTTTTTGGTTCTAGTCCAAAAATCGTTGCCGTGGGTGAATGCGGGATAGACATCTCAAACTGGGAAAACGGAAGAAGGGTCGAGGAACAAGTGGAACTATTTGAGATGCAGATTGGTCTAGCGTTAAGAAACAATTTACCGCTAGCTATCCATGACAGAAACGGAGATAAACAAATATTAGAAGGCCTCAGGAAATATCCAGGATCAAGAGGTGTAATACATTGTTTTGCATCCGACTGGGGATTTGCAAAAGAAGTCTTGGACCTTGGGTTCTACATTTCATTCTCAGCCATCATCACATACCCCTCAGCAGTCAACCTTATCGAAACGGTAAAAAACGTTCCTTTGAATAGATTCTTGCTGGAGACCGATTCACCATATTTGCCTCCCCAAGGTCAGCGAGGAGAAACAAACACACCCAAGAATGTTAGACTAGTTGCTCAGAAAGTGGCAGAAATACGGGGTATTACCTTCGAAGAGGTCTGCAGGCACTCGTACGACAACACAGTTAAGACTTTTAGCCTGTAGTAAACTATAGTATAATCAGCAACCATGGTCGCAGGTTTTGTGAAAAATAACCATAAGTTAATACATAGGGTACTCGAGATGATACCCGGGCTTCTGACTTGGACAACTATATTGCTGCCCGTCTGGCTTGGGTTGATATACCCACCCGCAGTCATCTACCTTCTTACGTTCCTAACCGTGTATTGGTCATATATGGCTCTTAGGCATTGTATAGGTCTAGTAAGGGGCTACCCAAAATATGTAAAAGAGATGGGAACCGACTGGATAGCAGAGTGCAATAAACTAAGCTTCAAAAAACTTCCGGATAAAAAGACTCTCCCAGCCTCCTGGGAACAGACAAAACACCTGGTTCTGATACCGGCAGTGGATGAGCCAGAGGAAGTTCTAAGACCCTCGATAGATGCGATCCTGAACCAAACATACCCATTAAGCCAAATCCATATCGTCTACACACTCGAAGAAAAGTATGCCGAGAAGACTTCACAGACAGTACTTAAGATACTGGGAGACAGAAAGAACGAATTGGCCGGTTTCGATATATATGTACATCCCAAAGGTATCCCCGGAGAAGCCATTGGTGCCGGGGCGGCAAACAGAACTTGGGGAGCGAGCCATGCAGTTAAAGATCTGGAGAAAACCAAAGAAAAGATCAGGGATTATATATTCACCACTATTGACGCTGACCACGTTCTTGACCACCAATATTTAGCCAGACTTACACATCTGTATCTGTCTTCAGACAAAAGGGATAACAAGTTCTATGCAACTGCAGTGCACCTTTTCAACAATAATTATTGGGAAGTTCCCGCAATGATGAGAATAGAGGCCAACTTTGTTACATTGGGCACGTTAGCAAGCAGAAGTCTTCCTTGGGGTATCGGGGAAAGCACTAAGGATACGTTCGCGGCTTATTCTATTTCCTTACAAACACTGGTTGACGCTGGATACTGGGATGTATCCTTGGGCGTTGACGATACAATATTCTTCTGGAAAGCTTTCTTTGTCAGGAACGGGGACTTTAAACTGGCCACACACTATATCCCCTACTCCGCCGACGCAGTCAAAGGTGACACTTACTGGAAATCATATAAAAGCCTTTATAAGCAGCTTCTAAGATGGGGCTGGGGTGTAATAGAGGTTCCATTTTCTGTGGAACAATTCTTGGTAAACGAAAAGATCTCTCTATCTAAGAAATTAGTCTGGCTGTACGACCACTTTAAGACTAGGGTGTTGTTGATCAATATAGTATTCCTTATCACATTCGGTTTCGGCGTGGCTACCAGGATCAATCCGAACATCAAACAAAGCAGCTTCGCCTACAGTCTTCCGGACCTGATGAGTTTTATTCTTACCGCTACAATGGTATTTCTGATCCCAAATGCCATTTACAGGTCAAAAATCACCACACCAATGCCAAAAGACTGGCCTTTGTGGAGAAAAACATTTGGATTTTTGGAGGGGTTCCTGGTAATAGTCAATCTTCTGACCTACTCCTTTGTGCCTTTCGTTGACGCACAGACGAGGATGCTTTTAGGCAAAAAGATGAAAGACCTGTATCATACTCCTAAAGTAAGATGATGCAATTAAGAAAGAGACCGTTAAGCCTCATTAGGTACTCACACGAAATATTAAAGCCCGCGGTAGGTATACTTGCCGCGAACTTTCTTCTCATACTGATCCAACTTGTATATCTCAACCTTCGATTTGAAAACCTGAAAAACGAAGTTCCGATATGGTACACCATGCCATGGGGAACCCATCAATTGGGGACCAAGAACGACCTATTCCTGATACTTTTGATGGAAGTCATTATCACAACTCTAGGGATAGCACTCATAGTGTTTGCCAGGAAAAAGTACATAAGATATGGAGACACTATTATCCCTTCGATCGTAACCCTTACCAATGTAATGCTTTCTTACTCCCTGTTTAGGATAATCCAAATCTCTCTTACAGGAGTAAAGCCCTTGATAAACCCCTATTATCTCGAACTTATCATTCCATTCATAGCCTCCATAGGTGTGGCTAACCTCATAGCCCCAAAATTTATAGAATATGCAAAGGAGAAAGGGATAGTCACAGACCCGTCAAGCCACAAACATCCTGCTATGATTTTGACAAAGCCCTCGGCAAGGGGAGGTGGCCTGGTATTCGTAGCTGCACTTGTAATAACTTCTCTTATCTTTGTGGGAATATCAAAAGAAATGCTTGGAATACTAGTGGTATCAATACTTCTGGCAGGGCTTGGTTTGGCCGACGACTACCAAAATACACATCACAATTCAAAACTAAAATTCCTGGAAAAACCTTGGATAAGACTTGCAGCAATGTTTTGCATTGCCTTTCTGATAGTACCCTTCGGAATCAAGATCGATTTCTTTAACAACCCATTCAACGGTATTTATCAATTTCCACCAATACTGGCGTCATTTATCACAGTAATATGGATCGTCTGGCTGTTAAATCTGCTATCTTGGTCGAACGGCGTCGACGGTCAGTACTCAGGCATCATAGGAATAGCGGGGATCGTCCTGGCGCTTCTTGCTCTCAGGTTTGATGTCATAACACCAGCTTATGAGAACTATGCAAAGTTAGGCGTGATCACTGCAGGAGCAAGCCTGGGAATTCTTCCATATAGCTGGCACCCTTCTAAAATAATGTGGGGGTTTGGCGCCGTAGCCGCGGGATTGGTACTGTCTTCACTTTCTATACTCGTAAACGCAAAGATAACTACTTCTATACTCATATTGCTTATCCCGTTCATGGATGCTTCCGTCACAATAATAAGAAGGATCATCCCGAAGAAA
>JBAZBO010000026.1:0-11473 GCA_041671425.1 Patescibacteria group bacterium
GTAATTAATCCCAGATTCTCCGCTATAAATTCTTTCGAGATTTTGGACAATTCTCTTAATTGCTCTTCATGCATATTATAGTACGGACTTTTTTCACTCCAATCGCCATTCTTGTTTGCAGATAAATGAGTGTTTATCACAACTAAGGGGAACTGAGATACCTTCACTCCCAAGATACCTTTATGAAAAAGAAGTTTATAGAAAATAGATTTGCGTTTTGCACTCCTCGTATGAAATCCATAAAAACCGACTTTCTCTAGTGGGTACTTGGAGAAAGTAATAAGGCCACTCTTGGGCCCAATGATACCAGCTTCAAAACACTTATATGGAAATTCTCGTAAATTCTTGGAAAGTCTCCATACAGAATCATAAGTTATAACTTCTTGAAGATTTAATACATCTATATTTAGGCGGCTCAGCTCTCTAGATATTGATCCCTGTCTTGCGATTATATTTTTACCGAACGGCACACTATAAGTGTTAAGGGTAAAAATGGTTATTCCCCAGGTTTTATTTAGCATAACTATTTTTCTCATTTTCTAACGAAAGTCTTAGAGCACTGAGAACCCAATTTTGAAAGATTTTGTACGTATGTGGAAGATTCTTCAGGTCATAATTTAATTGTCTGAGTTCGACTAATTCTTCTACAAACACATCTGTATCTTTCAAATTACCCGATCCTAAAATGTTAGTAACCTTTTCAATAAGCATTTCCAATTCAAAAGGGAAAAATCCATAAAGTCTGTATTTTCCAAATCGCCAATTATTAAAATAGTCAATATCTCCAAATGACTCAATTAACTCCCACTCAACTTTTTCATACGTCCACATCAAAGAATGGGATAATTTTCTGAGAGACATATTCTTTGCTGGAATATTCTGAACTAGCTCTCTATAAAAGTCTCGTCCCTCTTTTACTAAGAGGTTAAAATTTCCTCTGTAATAATTAGCAAATATTTTATCAAGGTCTTTGTGTAACGATACTTGAATACCATCTCTGAAGAATAATAGGTCTCTACAAAGTATGTACAACCACTTTTTTTCTTTTTTTAACCCAGCCTTATTAATAATCGCTGTTTCCCAGTTCTCAATAAATTCATTAATACTGACAGCCAGGTCTGTTTTTACTTCCTCGCAGCTGTAAGTTGTTGTGTTAGGATTCCCAATAATTGTCCGTTGTTCCCCTCTATCATAAGGTATACCCAATCTTACTGGAAAAGCTTTATTGTATAATTTGGCTTCCTCCCCAGTTAATATTGTAGCTCTATTGTCGATAAAGGTACTTCTAAGTTTATATTGCTTAATAAGTTGCCTACGAATTTTTAAATCTTTGTTAGATAGTACTGCACTAACATCTAGAGGTTTGTTATTTTGGCTTGTTAAAATAAACCACACATCTAAATCACTTGTGGATGTTGGCTCTCCTCTACCATAACTTCCAAGTATTCTAACTTCATCAAATTTGGTTAAATCGCATTCTTTTTCGACAAGTCTTTTATAAGAATCTATTATTAATTTGCTGTGAGTTTCTTTGTCACCAAGCCCCATTATTTTTTTAAATTTACAGTATTTCTCATCAAAGATATTCTTGTGAAATAAAGATAAAACTTTTCCGCATAGGATGCGTCTATTGCCAAACCTGTCTCCGCCCCTCTTGCCAATATTGATCTATCATCCATATATCTTGCATTTGCTTGAGACCGAAACGCATTAACAGCTTCTAATTTTTTCTGCATATTTTCTTCTGTGAGTTCAACATATAAATTAGGAATAAAAACTTCTCTACTTCCCCAAGAAGGATACATCAATATAGTCAGATACATGTTTCTAGTTGCTGATAAAGTTGCTTTGGAAACAGCTATGTGATCTTGATGATGGTCCTGCGTGTAGTGGGTTACAACAACATCTGGACTGATTTTGATTAGAGTGCTTTCTATACTTGAAACAAGTTCTAGGTTATGTTGAACATTTCCGTCTGCAAAATTTAAAAAATGGGAGGATTGTATTCCCATCATATCATTAACTTTTTTTTGTTCTTCTTCTCTAATACGGGGATCACTTTTTACCCCCCCACTTGTAACTAATATTGTTGATATTTTTGCAGAGTATCTGCTTATCAATGCTGAAATCAATCCGCTACATGATAATTCAATATCATCAGGATGAGCCCCAATAATTGCAACTTTGCTATCTTTTTTAAAATCTAAGAAATTATCACAATTAAACATAGTTCCCTTGCGTATATTGTAGCAAAAACGGCCTTAATTCTATAAAAACTATCAGCTAGATTGATTAAACTTGGCTCTGCAAAGCACAATATAAGTTGTTAACCCCATAGCATTGACTTGCGCTTTTTTAAACTTATAATCGGTTCCAGAACAATAACCTCAGTGTAAAAAGGAGAGAACTGTGGATAATCAAGCGGTCCAAATCCTGGATGATCGAAGACCAACCAACCTCATCCTGACTGCGGAGTTTGCGATAGTAGTGAATGAGGTAGTAAGGAAACTACCACCAGACACCCCGTGCAGAGATCTGAGGTACGGAGCCAACCCGCAATGGGAGGCTTTCCGTAGGACAATTACAGTTGTCCAAAGAGCTGCTCTCACCAGAGCGCTGGGCTGTGTCGCTACCGCGCATTCTACCGTCGAACAGGTGAGCAAGAAATCAATTAGAGAATTGGAGGGACGGAAAGCCACAAAGGTCACTGCTGCGTTTCTGTATCTGGCATTTAGGCTCCAGCATACCTAAATCGTGTGCGGAGAAGACCGGGAGGATGATAGCATGGGCACTCCTGAGTTTGTTGATAGGGCTAAGGGAAGACGTCAATGGTGGATCTGCCCCAAGTGCGGACGGCGCAACTTGCTAGGAAGAAAGTACCGGGATGGCATCTGTTCCGAGTGTGGTAACGAACAGGTCAAACGATCCTTCTGGCCAGAGGATACCCGCAACTGGATCATCCGAAGAGATGGCGGTTGTGCAATGAATCCCTTCGTAAGTTTCAAGAACGTGGGTCTTTGCCAGGGGGGTTTGCAGGTCGTCCATCTCAGGTTGCGCCAACATGGCGGCAGTATGACCAGACCAGAGAATGGGATCACACTCTGCGCGGGGCACGCTGACTGGCTTCTTACTGGAAGGAGAAGAGCCCGGGAACTCTACGACCAAGACACTGGTGCTTTTGGTCGCTGGCATGCGGAGTTTCTGTACATATCACCTTCGAGACTGTCCAAGAGTATAAGGGAGTGGAGGATCTTCCTCTCCGGGATATCCTGGGCTCGCACTCAAGAGGCGGAAAGAAGAAGGTGACAAGTGCTCTAGCCAAAACCTAGGAACCAGCCCAAGGGGCGTCTTTTGTATGTAGTGCATCCGCACCGCAGCAACTGACGCCCTTTGTCATTTCATACAAGGATATATTTTGTAACCTTAACTACCTACTAACCCTGTTTATCTTTACAGCTTTCCCGTTAACCAAGGCATCTGCTACTTTTTTACACGCTGAGTCCACTGTTCTTGCAAAAGTTGGCTGAGATATCCCCATCCTTTCAGCTGACATTGTTTGGTCAAGACCATCCACAAGATAAAGCTTTATGGCTTCTATTTCGTCGGGCAATAATTCTACCTCCTCCAAATCCCTCAGGGGAACACCCCTGGGTTTAAAGTAATCAACATTTGGACTAAATTGTAAACATCGTTTTATTCTTGGTCTCGTCATATACTTCCTACTAAAATGATACTACGGGTGAACCCTGCCTGTGTTTGCAGAGGCACAAGCAGGGGTTCTCTTTCATTCACCCTTGCTTAGCTCTTCTTCCTCTTTCTTTACATCTTCTAGCTCCTCCTCAAGAGCCTCTCTGTAATCTGCAAGTGCTTTTCTCTGGTCCTCAGTGGTCTGGGGCCAGATCCAGTTGAAGTATCTACCCATACCTCTTCCCATACCAAATCTCCCTCGCCAACCCAAACCCATACCACATGGGCCGAAACCTCTTCCAGTCATCTTCCCTTGTCCCATAGGACCTGTACCATCAAATCTTGGCATTTCGCTCACCTTCTTTCACAAAAGATATTGAATATGTATTCATAATAGCACTCTAGGAATACTTGTCTAGTATTAAGGTGGTATACAAAACCACCTGTGAAAAAGGCGTTAATTAACTAGGTATTTATAGATAAAAAGGCCTCTTTTTACAGCCATGGAGTCATTGAAAGATACCAATAGCTCCGCAGGATTGGTTGAAGTGTGAATAGGATAGGTGGTTAACAATAAAATATCTTTATTTCCATCCTCATATCTTTCCCAAGCTCTAGTAAACAACCTCTCTTCACTAGGATCGGTACTCTTCCTTTTATTGTCGTATACTACAAAAAGCTGTTTCTTGTTCAGTTTTGAAACTAACATTGGTTTGTCGAGATACATCGCTACATCCATCGGACCCACATCACTGTCCCCGATCAAGTAATAGCTGCTCAAATTTGACTCTTTGATAAAATCTCCCGCAGCGGAGGCATAGTAAAATACCCTACTGTAATCAGTTAACCACAGCTTCGCACCTGCATATATCTGGCCAGCAAATAGCAGCAGTAAGAAGGTGCCCCTTAAGAAGCTTAGAGATTTGTTAACACCACCAAACACCGACTCATGTCCAAGCCAAATAGCACAGATGAAAGCTATATAAATGTGCCCCTGGTGCCTCAACGCCCCTGAAAAGTTGACATAGGAAAAAAGCACTAAACAAAAGGCTACAAACAGAAAGTATGTTAACCCAATCTTGCTTCTAAACAAAATGGCTGCGCATATCAAAACTATTACAATAGACAAGAAAAACTTAGCATCAAGATTGCCAAGGAAATTGGAATTCCACAGAATTGTTCTAATACTGGGTATAGGAATAAAGCTATTCCACACGAATGAAACACTCTGCTTCAGCAATTTCAGATCAAAGTAGGATCTTGTCATTTTATAAGATCCATCAGCGGGCGGTAATGCAAGAACATAAGCCAATAAGCAGACAATAATCCCTAATGAAACGAAATACCCCAAATTCAACTTTTCCTTTTTTAGCTTGAAGAACCTCTCGGATACTGTTGCCGCAATAAAACCCATGGACATTATCGTTCCGTAAGGGCTTGTGAAGGCCAGCAGGGCTAGTACAAAGTTATAAAAAAGCGGATGCCTTTCCTTATCTTTAAAAAGCGCGCATGACAGGAAAGCAAGGAAAAGCGTCAGAGCATAGTGTCTTGAGATAACTCCATATTCGTATATAAAGAAATACCCAAAGACTATTAGGACTTTAAAACCAATGTGGAACTTCGCGTATCTTAACAGGACGAATACAGCTGCAAGAATAAAGATGAAGTTCAGGATCTTTATCGCTATTACATCCCTGGTAATTCTTGAAACAAAAAACAGGATCATGTGCCACAACCCAGAATTACCCTCATACCTTAGGTTGTAGTAGAGATCCATGGGTGTCTTACTAGCCCGGGATAACGACCAAGCCTGAAGCTCGTCACCCCACATTTCATGCCTGGCCAGGCCTAATGCCGTAAGAACAGCAAAGACGACCAGTATAACTGGAACATAGTATTTTCTGTAGCGCGTCAACGAAGAGGCTGGCATGCAGTAATTATAACGTAGCAAACCCCGTCAATAATACCCGGAAAAAATCTATTCGTGAGCACCTTCTAAAAAACGTCAGCAAGCCTTTTGCCACCAATAGAGTCCAATCCCCTCTTCTTGGCGTTTTCCAAAGCACTCAAGTTCAGGAAGTACATAAGGATATTAGTTTTTAATCTTAGATTGTTCTTTAGACACTGAAGTTCCTTTTCTGCACATTGCAACTTATTTAATCCTGATTCCACAGATAACCTATCGATTTCATCTGGGATAAACGGATAGCTAACTGAACTGGGGCTAGAAGCTTGCAGATCCTCATAATCATCAAGATAAAATCCATTAGGTAGTTTCAGCGCAAATTCCATGAAATCAGTATTGTCCACGATCAGGTAGTCGTTCTCCTCTATGTATTGCTTAACAAATACATTTGAAGCGGTACCACCATTGTACAAATATAGATATTCATATAAATAAGATACGTATATTATTTTCTCATAGACCTCAAAAAATCTTTCCAAAGTAATACAGCCCTTATCTTTTATCTCCTCTGCCTCATGAGAAACCCCTTTGTATATCTCATGAGCTTTCTCCTGATAACTACCTATATTGGCCACCAACAGACCTTCAAAGAGGATCTTTCTGGCATAATTGAAAAGTGTCACCGGATTTGCTTTTTTCCAAGTGAATTCGTGTATAACTTCACCGGACTTCTCAACTAACATAACGGGGTACAACCTCCACAAGATTTTTTCCTCCTCATTCAGATCTGTGTAAACTACTTTATCTTGTAAAACCAGGAAGGATCTATCGTTACTCTTGATGTTTACACCAAATTTCCTTAGAACATTCTGATAAGGCCCATTGCAACCAAAGATTTTTTCCAAAAGATCAAAGGTAATAGTATTAGCATTATGGGTAAGTTCTCCTGCCCGACCTGCGACTAACCTTTGAGTTTGATTTCTGGATTCTGTTATCATTAGTTAAGATATGGTTGTGAACAGGCTAGCTAAATACAAAGTACTGGTTACATTTTCTTCTTTCCTGATCATTATTTCAATGTTTACATCCAAAGCCCATGCCATAGTCGTAGCACCATTCGTGGCAATAGGGGCGGTACATCTGGTTGCTTGGTTTATAGGGGTGGTGTCTGTTCCTATCCTTTTTTTAGTAAAAACGATGAGGAAGACCAGATGGCTAAAGGCTATTCTTATTACTATTACTATTGTTGCTCTCTTTGGCTCTGGTTTTCTTCTTCTAATTAGGCTTGTGAAATCCCAAGGGACTGAGAAATTTTTTGGTAATGATGTGAAAGAGGTACCATATATTGATTATCCCCTTAGCATAGACGGACCTCCTAGTCCCGATGCTGATAGATATTATCTGGCACCAATGCCACCCAGGCCCCAATCTAAACCGCTGGGGATACTTTTGCTTATAACAACAGTAGTATTGTCCATACCAACCTTGCTTGCATTACTGGCTATAGATCACGGTAAAAATAGATGGGGAATTGGCAGAAAGGCTTTGCTGTCACTAGCAATCTCAGTAGTTCTCTCGTCTGTTATATTGTTTGGTCTGTTCACCGTCAATTTCGGAAGCTTTATCAATTAGAGGAATCTCCACTGATGTATAGGTGAACTCCAATCCCACCATTTGTCCCCCTAATCAAAGATAACTTCGCCCCACGGTAAGGGATAACAGAGTCTTCTACTGTGTAATTCTCATCCAGTTGAGTATCACCATCCATGGAGCGCAAAGATAATGTCTGTGGATCCGGCTTTGATAAGCTGAAATCATCTAGATACCTAACTGTACCCCCGGGGGATGCTACCTCAGCCAAGAAGGAATGTGGGTAATAATCAGCAGTTGGAATTTCCGTTTCCGTTTTGTCTAAGTGATAGAAGTTCCAGTCCTTATCAAAATACATCATCCAGTCTGTTCTCACCTTTTGCGCCGCTATATTCACTGGTACAAATTTGTTGAAAAACCCAGCTGTAACCGCAACATGCGCAGAACTCTCCACCCCATTTATTTTTACACTGGCATTTGGTGTGACACCCCCGAACTTTCCCACATCTTGGCTTGCCCTTATTACCATCTCCAGATTGATTGAAGGAATCTCAAACTCCACAGTATCCCCACCCAATCTAAACGATCCGGAGAAGCTGTACTCAAGATTACTGGTATTCTCAGAGATCTGACGCCATTCAATACTTTTAAAAGGGATTTGTGATGCAACCAAAGGCTTGCCCCCAAGTGAGTACACCACTTGAGCTTGCGAGTAGCTTTGCGAACGATTATCTACATAGTTTATGTGCACTAGGTCAGAAGTATGATTAGTTGAAACAATAAAAAGATCTATGTCTATCAAATCAAGTTCTTTGGTGTTGTTACACTTTGTCGTTGAGCACTCCGGAGGACTTGGATCAACTGAGGGATTCATGAACCATCTGAATAGGTAAACCAGCAGAAACCCAGAAAGTATTAGAGCAATCAAGGAAGATATTATGAGTAATGCCTTCTTCACTCGGCTATTATAGCGCAGCAAGCCACATCAATAATACCCGGAAGATCACTTTCTGATCCTCAGACTATTTCCCACCACACTGACCGAACTTAAAGCCATGGCGGCACTAGCAATGATAGGTGAAAGTAATATCCCAAAAAATGGATACAAGGCCCCTGCCGCGATCGGAATACCAAAGACATTGTAACCAAATGCCCAGAATAGATTTTGCTTTATGGTATTCAAGGTGGTCCTGGAAATGTCTATAGCATCAATAACCTTATGTATGGATCCCCCTACCAACACAATATCACCTGATTCTATAGCAACGTCCGTTCCTGTCCCCATAGCTATCCCTATATGAGCCTGGACCAAAGCCGGTGCGTCATTGATCCCATCCCCCACCATAGCAATTATTGATCCAGGATTTTTCTCCTGCAGTTCTATTACTCTGTCTGCCTTATCCTTTGGTAGAACCTCAGAGATCACATTTTCTATACCCAATTCTTTTGCTACTGCCTCTGCAGTCTTTCTGTTATCACCGGTGATCATGTACGTTTTGATCCCCATCTTGTGTAATTGCTCTATGGTAGATCTGGATTCCTTTTTTACCGTATCGGATATACCTACTATCCCAACAACATCTTCCCCATAAACTACGAAAGATACTGTTTGAGATCGTTCGTTCATCAGCATAGATTTTTTGAGCACTTCTTCAGGAACATTTATTTTTCTTTCAAACAAAAGAGCTTCGTTCCCAACCATCACATCTTTACCCTGGTATTTAGCAGTCACCCCTTTTCCGGATACATCTTCGAAATTGGTAACCTCCAGCTCTGTAGAATCGTGTTCAAGATAGTTAACTATAGCTCCGGCAAGTGGGTGTTGGGATTTTTTCTCCAAACTATAGAGAACATTCTTTACAAAAGCTTCTTCTGCACCAAAGACCACAAGATCCTGAATTCTGGGTTTCCCCTCGGTCAAAGTACCTGTCTTATCAAAGATGATATGTGTAATCTTATTGGCAACTTCAAGAGCTTGAGCATCTTTTATTAAGATTCCTCTTTTCGCGGCATTACCTGTGCCCACCATTATTGCTGTAGGTGTAGCCAACCCCAACGCACAGGGACAGGCGATTATCAAGACCGTGGTTGCAGCATAGATAGCCAGAGGCAAGCCAGAAAAAACAATCCACACACCAAATGTGACAATTGAGATCATTATCACTACGGGTACAAAGATACCAGCAACCTTATCAGCAAGCTTTTGTATTGGCGCCTCGCTAGCTTGGGCTTCTTCTACCATTTTGATGATCTGGGAAAGGACCGTATCAGCTCCTACCTTTGTAGCTCTCATCTTTAGGTATCCAGATTTATTGATGGTTGCTCCCACTACTTCATCACCAATATTTTTCTCAACGGGTAAAGACTCACCGGTTATCATAGATTCATCGATAGCAGCCATTCCCTCCAAGACAATGCCATCGACCGGGATCTTGCTTCCGGGTTTTATGATTACCACGTCCCCCACGATCACTTCCTCCAAAGGTATTAAAATCTCCCTATCACCCCGCACAACTAAAGCTTCTTTAACCTGGAGTTTCATCAATGACCTAATGGCATCATTCGTACTGCTTTTTGCTTTTGCCTCAAGAAATCTTCCCAACAGCACAAAGAATATGATTATTACTGACGCCTCAAAATACACCTGGCCGGAATCTGATCTGATAGCGCCAGGAAATAAAGTGACGAAAGACGAATATGTCCACGCGGTCAGTGTACCTATTGTTATGAGTGAATCCATATTGAATGCTTTCACCTTCAGCGCCTTGAACGCAGAGCTGTATATGGTTCTGCCCCCATAAAACAGGATGGGTGTAGCCAGGATGAATTGCAAAAGATTGAGAGCCCCCTGATTGATGAACATCTCCGGCATAGGAAGATTTTCAAATATAGAGCCTGCCAGCATCCAAAACATCAGTAAGATAAATGGGATAGAGGCTATGCCGGAAAACAAAAGATCTCTCTTGGCAGAGCTGTGACCCATATGATCCATCTTCTTGGAAGGAGCTGCCAATACATGATCCCCATTCCGGTCGGTAACAAGTTCATAGCCACCCAACTGAGAAATTGCCACGGATATTTCTTGCACGGATACTTTTGAGTCATCATATTCGATAATGGCCTTCTCAGTACCAAAGTTCACCTTTGCAGAAACAACCCCATCAAGTCCATTCAGCGTTTTCTCTATTAGTGTCTTGCAAGACGCACAGTGCATTCCCACAATTGGATATATTTCTTTTCTGATCATATTAGTTAACCTAATTAATCAACCACTACGGTTACCGGAGGAACCATCCCCATAGAACACGAAATCTTATATGTACCGGGCTTTGGGGCCATAAATTCTACTGAATTCATGCCTGGTTTAAGAAATATCACATCAGGATACAGACCTCTTGCAAACACCGCTCTGGCGCACCCGGTCGCACCATTATCTTGAATGTCCAAACGGGTTTTGACACCAGATTTGATACTTATCATTGGTGGTGAATACGCAAATCCCTTCGCCTCCATTTTCATCACCTGAAAATCATCATTGTTGTCAATGGGAGTTTCGGTGATCTGTTCACCAACATTTTTCGATAGCCTCACATCACTAAGGCTTTTCACGCCCAAGACATTTAGCTGGGCGTTCAAAGTATAAAGAGCAAAGAACAATATCAGAACACCTGAGGCCAGACTAAACTTTTTTGAAAAAGAAGGGTTGGAATGGAATTTGAAACTAGAAAAACTTATAAGCGCAAGGACAGGAAGTGTTCCCAGTGAAAAAGCAAGAAGACCTACAAATCCAGCCGTGAAACCGCCCGCAGTTATCGCATTACTTTGCGCTATCAATGTAAAGCCGCAGGGTACAAAAAAGGTCATCCCACCTACAATCGCCGGTATGTACCTCCCTTGAACTTCCTGATTCTTGTCTAGAAAAGAGTTGTTCTTGAAAATATTAAAGCTAAATTTTTGGAACCATTTGATACCAATCATCTGAAATCCCACTATCAGCATAAGAAGGGATATAAGGACCGAGACCATCGCGGCGACTTCGGTAGATAGCGAAAGGAATCTTCCCAAGTATCCCAGAAGTCCCCCCAACAATGCAAAGGTTAGTATCCTGGAGGCGTTGAAATATATAAACGGTAAGGCACTTTTCTTTGAATTACTGCCATATAGACTATTCCACTTCTGGGAAAGAGACAGCAGGATACCTCCAACCAACGCTGCGCAGCTGGAAATTCCGGCGGCGACACCAAAAACAAAGTAGGACCACGGTCCAGATTGGGAATTTAGTGAGAGTTT
>JBAZBO010000027.1:0-11374 GCA_041671425.1 Patescibacteria group bacterium
CTACACCCAAAACTATAACCATGATAGTGCCTTGCCTGGAGTTGGTTTTCATTATGAGGGACGCTATCCATCCCGCAACACCCCCAAAAATTATCCAAAGTAAAATTCCCATATTTACACACCGCCTTTCCTAAATAAGTCTTTTTCATTCACTTTCTTTCCTAAATCATTCCGCTGGTGTCACGTTCACATCTATCTTGTCAGGCATGGTAACTGCCGGAGTTTGTACATTCACTTCAATTGGATTGGAGCTCATTCTCCTTATTGCAGGAACTCCAAAATACAAGAACAGGGCTACAAATACCACGAGGGTCAGGACACCAATCAATAAGCCACTACCCCCTCTTTCTGGAGCCGGGGATTGAACAGGGACCGGATTATTTACTATTGTCGTCATATGCTTTTCACCCCTTTCATACTCAAAATAAGACGCATTTTAATCATCAATACCCACAACAGCTACTTTTCTGATTATTGTTTCGTTTGGTAAATATTTGATAAGGGCGTTTTGTACAATATCGGTTAAGCTTATTCCCTCAACGAGAGCCTGAGCTCTGGCTTGCTTAACTATAGAAGGGTTAATAAAAAGCGTAGTTCTCTGTCCATCTTTTGTTGTCATGCTTCACATACTACAACTAGTACACAATGTGCTCAGTAATGTAAATTACACATCTTTAGAGACCCAGGTCACATTGAGATTTGGGTACTACCTGGTCTCCAGTCTTTGATTTCTGGCTATCACCAACGTTTGGACCTCTTAAATAAGGGGTGTGGTCGGTTCCAATATAGATGTGGGAAATTGTCCTCCTGATTTGAAAACCTTGCGTATGGCATACTTGTCGTGGTTATTAGGGTGTGAAATGCCTCCATACGCGCTCGTGGCACTGTCCCTTCTATAGTTGCTCCTACTAGAAAATCTTTGATATTCATTAATTGCTCACCCCGATCCCTTGTAAAATAATGTTTGTGTTGTTACTAATGCAGTATAGGATCTGCCCTCAAAGCAATCAGTAATTTGAATTACACGTTTTTAGCAGTCCAGATTACTTTACAGTTGGGTATGAAATTAAACTTTTGTGGGATCTGAGAATAATTCGGAGTTTAGTGCTTCGATGTCCTCAAACAGCATCGCGTGATCAACATACTTGATCAGCCCCCTCTTCTCGAGTTTTGCCAGTTCAACCCCGGCCGTCTCCCTGGCTACCCCTACAAGGGTTGCAATATCCTGCTGTGTGAATCGATGGTGGACAATAAAACCCGTACCATTTTCTTCTCCGAAATGTTTGGCTATGTACAACAACACAGAGATTACTCTTCGGTAGGCATCACTGAATACCAAATGCTCGATCCGATTGAGTGACTCTGCATAATCATCCAATAATCTGCTCATCAGCTCAAAGATGACGACGGATTTATCTCTGATAAATTTGACCACATCCTCCCTAGGAGCACGCCCCACCTCAACTGAGGTCAGGGCTTCATAGTAGTAAATATTTTGCGTTCCGTTTATCGCCCATACCATGGGAAAATAAGAGATGGGTTTGAGAATGTGGAGAGTTAGCTCTGATCCTAGTTTTGAAATGGTGTACTGTCTAACATATCCCTTTGTTAAACAAAAGATGCCTTGGGGGTCATCATCTGCACGGATAAGCATCTCACCCTTTTTATAATAGCGGGTCTGGAATTGACTATAGAAATCCTCAAACTCTTTTGTCTTTTCTGTATGCATCTGATTTTCAGAGTTATTTTATCGAAAAATCGTTGCGTTATCAACTTCCGCGTTCTGTTCGTTGCTTCAATGCCTTATCGATCAGAAACACCTTTTTTTTTCGAAGAAGGGGAAGTTTGTCTTGAGAATAGAAGCCGTATTCGGAGACTTCATGGGTTGGAATGAAGTCACCCCCAATCAAAATACCGATGTAACACATGTCCAAGCGGGCACTGTCCCGATCAGTACGGGTTTTAAGAGATTCATCAACGCTGACAACCAAACCAGACTCTTCTTTTATCTCTCTTTCTAGTGCCTCGGCAGGATGCTCACCAGATTTTAGATAGCCTCCAGGCAAACTCCATGCATGAGATCTATAAGTGTGTTTGAAAAGGAGGACTTCGTTTTGGTCATTAAAAATGATGCCAGTAACACCAACCAGAAAGCGGCTTTGAAAGATACGCATAATCTGTAGCTGCAAATTTTTGGAGAGATGGAGTGCTTTCCAGAGTTTAGCTAATAACGTCCTCATAAAGCGTTCTGGTCTTCCGGTGGGACAACCTTGCCATGCCCTAGTTCTTCATTTTCTAGCTCCAATTGGTGGACTCGTTTGGTTAACTCAAGAACCTCATCCTTATTTCTTTTTATCTCTTTATCCTTGCCTCGGAGGGTAAAAGAAGTAGAAATAGCCCGAACAATACGAACCGCATAGGACAGCACTAAGCCAAGAAGCAGAGAACCGACAATTACATAGAACAAGGGGATACTTGAAAAAGTATAAAACCCTAGATTAACTGAAACCGGTACGAAATTAAATTTTGAAATGTAGACAAGTACTGACCCAACAACCAAGAACAGGATTAGATCAATCATATGCTCATTGTACGCTTATCTGACAGTACTGTCGTCTAATGTAACTGCGGTCGATGTAAGTGCTCTGCCATTCAATACTGAGTTAGTTGGCAGTGCAATATTTGCTTTACCCAAGATAGTCCCATTGAACATAGAGCGAGTTCCTAGAGTTGTTGTGCCAGCCACAACCCAGAAGATGTTCTTGGCCTGTGCACCTCCGCTTAGGATTACCTTTTGACCGGAGCCAACAGCCAGATTTCCAGCTATCTGGAATATCCAAATATCGTTCCTTCCCCCCGAGAGGGTAACATCCGTTGGTATTATTACATCAGCTGACCATTTGTAGACTCCAGGAAGTATTTCTAGATCACCAATATCTCCGTTCCCCAGTTCAGTAACGTCAGCCACTCGCCCAGCTGCATCAGCATAAGCAGTTTGCATATCACTGACCGCTGTTATTAGCATAGTTGGTGTTGGGGCATTATGGTCGGCTGTGTATACTTTCCCTGTCGCAGGAGTGGTTGTCGAAAACTGACCAGATTCGTCTGTTATCAACTCAAGTCCTGTTATGGCACTCGCAGCGATAGGACTCACTCCAATATTTCCAGTAATCTTTGTGACTCCGATAGTTGAGATGCCCGTTTCTGAAAGGATCACGAAATCAGCTGCTGTTTCAAGATTTACCATTTTAGTATTGGCATAAGACCTTCTGGCAAATGCATTCATTGGCATCACCAATGTTCCAAAGATCAATGCTCCAGAAGCTATTCCTGCTAACGTTCCTGTTAAATTAGCTAAAATTTTTTTGGTGTTCATTTACTAGGGTAGTATAAAGGCATACCCTGTAGCAATCAGCAACCTTACAGGCACCTTTTTAGAGACCTGGATATCTTTGTTGCTGGGTTCTCGTCACGGGAAATATGCAATACGTTTGAATATATGTTCAGGTCTGAATTGCTCTAGTCGAAAGTGTTGCAGGAAGATACGTTACCCGATTCATACCCTTTGGTAAACCAAGACAGACGTTGTTCTGAAGAACCGTGTGTCCAGCTTTCGGGGCTGATACGTCCGGTTACTTTTTCTTGTATACGGTCGTCTCCTACTGCAGCAGCTGCATCCATTGCCTCTGAGATTTCACCTGGAGATAGAACGTTTAAATCCTTGATAGAGTAAGCCCATAATCCTGCGAAACAATCAGCTTGTAATTCGAGTTTTATACTCAGTTCGTTGGCTGTACTTTCATCTTGTTGTGTTTCCCGATCCACTGTAGCGATAATGCCCAACTCCTTTTGTGCGTGGTGACCCACTTCATGAGAGATTATATAAGCTTCTGCTACATCTCCTCCTTCTGTCCCATATCTTTGTGTCAATTCATCAAAAAATGTCTCATCTAGGTAAATAGTTCCATCAAGTGGACAGTAATGAGGTCCTACTTGTGAGGTCGCAACACCGCATGCTGATTCAGTAGCGCCTCGGAACAATACTAATCTTGGAGGGGTGTAAGTCATTCGCGATTCATCGAACACATTTGCCCACATATCGTTATTTGAACCCAGAATGGTTGAAACAAATACTTCATAGGTATCCTGACCTTCGAATTCACCTGTGCTTTGAGTTTGCTGGGTACTATCAGAAATACTCTGCAGCTGTTCTATGGGAATATTTACTTGTCCGTCTGTTAGCAAGTTGACTATGATAAATAAAACTATCCCTGCTAAACCAACTCCACCCAAAGCAACCGGACCCATTGACCTTCTGTCCTCCACATTTCCCCTGCTAAATATTTTCCCCCAATTTGCCATTGCCGTATTCTACTCTGTTTAACAGGTTTAGGATGTGATGGTGGTTTGATTCTACGTTTTAACACACTTATACTGACTATCAACTATGAGAAATCATTTGAGAACAGCATCCTGTATTGCCGATCTTCTTGATAATAAATTTAAGGTATTAGGTTTCAGATTTGGAATAGATCCAATATTAGGCTTAATACCCGGTGGGGGTGATCTGGTATCTTTGGTGCTTTCTTTATATATTGTTTGGATTGGTGTGAAAGCTGAACTTCCTAAGAGAAAGGTTGTTGAAATGATAAAAAACACTGCACTAGATTTTGTAGTAGGGCTTGTCCCAGTCTTGGGTGATGTTGCTGATTTTACTTTTAAGTCCAATCTTATAAATCTAAAGATTCTTCAGCAACATATGGGGAAAGATATATTAGAGGGCGAGGTAGTCAGTTAAAAAGTGTGGCTGATAACTCTGGACTAGAAGTACAATAAGTACATGTTCTTGATTGGAAGAATAATTGATCTGCTGCCTCATGTGATTATTTGGGTGGTATTTGTGTCTGTCTGTTTTGTTTCTGGCTTATTACTTTTATCCAAACTTCAGAAACCAAGAATATCGATTTTTTGCTTTTCAACTTCTTTAGTTTTGGGATATACGTTAGTCTCATATTATTACCTTTTTGTTGGGCTTCTTAATCTTTACGAAGAACCTTTCATCACATTTATTCCCTTGATGTTTGCATCTGCTGCAGCCTGGATCTATTTTAGAAAAGCCACCTTTTTACTGAAAGAAATTTTGATTTACAGGAAGCGGCTTTTACTAATGATAGTACTCTTTGGAGTATTGGTGTTGGTTAGAGCCTTCCCCGATATTGGTTTTGATTCCAACTGGTTTCACCTATCTCAACCCTTGTACTACTTGAGAAATGGTGGCATATACCACGTAGGGGGATATATATTTCCGTCAGGTTATCCTCAATTTACTGAGATGTTGTTCGTCCCTCTTCTTCATTGGGGGGATAGTATCACCACTTCGGTTTTTTCTCTTTTTAACTACTTTTTGCTTGGGCTAGTCATATACAGTTTTGTCCGCTTAGCAAGTAAGAATGCTAAATATGCCTTATTGTCCTCCGTTATCTTTTTTACAACACCAATTATCTTTTCTTATTCCAACTTAGCTTACGTAGATGTCTTGCAGGGGTTATGTCTGCTCTTGGCGTTTTACTGGATCAGAAGTTTCCTAAGTTCGGAAAACAAAAGAGAGCTTTTTATTGCAGGACTTATGCTAATTCCTGTTGCTTCTAGTAAGTACACCGGTGGTTTGCTTTGCGTCACCTTGGCAGGATATGTTCTGTTCTCGAGTGGAAGAATGAAGGAAAAGCTAAAAACAGTTTTTGTTCTTGCAGTAATACCCGCACTTGGGCTTATGCCCTGGCTTATTAGGAACAAGTTGGAGGTTGGCAACTTCCTAGATCCAATAGGGGAGGTTAAGATGCTGCACTATGGAAGTACCAGTTCAAACTATATTGAGTATTTCAAAAGTATTAACTGGTTTGATACTTTAAAGCTTCTAACCAGTGGTGAGCCTCTAGATTACCTAGTTACCTTTTTGGTAATCACAAGTCTTATATATTTTGCTAAAAACAAGAAATGGGCATATTTGGTAATGATTGTGCTTTCCTTGATTGTTTTCAGGATGATGACTCCAGGGGATCACTACAGATATTTCTCACCTTTCATACCTTTGATCATTGCTTTGTTCTTTTCTTCACTCTCGGGGGTCAAAGGCAAATTCGTAAGTGTCATCCTGATGGCTACTGTAATGTTCTTTTTGTTTGCACAGATGTTTCTCTTGGCAAAGAAGGTGTCTCCTCTTGTAGATTATTCTCTGGGTAAGAGGAACACCCTGGATTTTAAAAGCAATTTCTTTGTAGCGGAGCCATTCATGTTTTATGACCCTACAGGGAGGGTCAAAGCTGAGATTGGTGACCAAAAGTTACTTGTCAGAGGGGTGGACTTAATATACCCAACCCTTGAGGATTTTGATGTCCTGGATTATTCTTTTGCCGAGGTGGATAGGGGAGAAGTATATTCCTTTGGAACACTAAGGTCAGAGATGATCGAGAATGGTTACTCGTATTTTCTGACGAACAGGGGTAACCTGCAAAGCCATTTTTCTGTATGGTTTACAGAGAATGAGGTAGATAAAGTTGATGAATATTTTGATATAGTGTTTCATGAGGCAAACAGATTTGGTAATGAGTGGTTCTTGTATAAAGTCAGAAGTAATATTTAACTATTCATACTATGGAAGATTTTTTGGGAAAAGCACATTTTATAGGGGGGAAGGATTCCGCCATTGAAAGGGTTATGATAGAGGCTTCAAGGAGTCCGGGTGTCTTGGCTTATACAGTCTTTGGATTGTCGATCCTGGGGTTGATAATACTTTTTATTAAGCGAAACGGGGAAGGAAAGAAGGAAGATAAACCCTCGGGGCTTCTATAGATAAAGACTAGCCCCTCTGAAACAGCAACTACCAGTTCTCCAGATGGATCTTTGATGCGTCGAAATCACTATCACGGTGTGGTTCTGGTTCAACTTTAGGATATCCCACAGGGATAATATTGATTATCTTGTACTTGAGCGGAATACCAAGGAGCTGTTTGATCTTTGCTTCCTGAGATTCTTCTTTGACTGCCTTCCAAACTGTTCCTAGACCAATATTTGTTGCTTGTAGAAAAACATTTTCTGAAGCAGCAGAAAGATCCTCTACTGGGCAACCCGTTTTAGTGGTGTCTGTGGTCAAAACTAAGATGAGTGGGGCTTCCTTAACATATTCTTGACCGACTATTTTGTAAAGAGCACTTTTGGTTTTGAGGTTTCTTATCACTATGAATTCAACAGCACGATTATTGCGGGCAGTGGGAGCAAATTGGGCGGCTCTAATGATTTCATCTATCATTTCCTCAGGTACACTATCTGTCCTGAATTCTCTCACCGACCGGCGTTTGATTATCTCGTTTATTATCATAGGATGAGCTTATTATATAATGGCATAATCTTGGCGAGATGTGGTGGGTTATGCGAGAACCTCTTACAGAAAACAGTTTTTTCTATCCAAACGGTTGGCCAGTCTTTTCTTTGACAAGAGTCATAAATTTCTGCCAGTTTACAATAAAAACCCTATCTGGTTTAGGAGCTCTATCTTCGGTTTCTTCGTCATACCAAACCCTTTTATTTTGATCAACCTCTTCAAAGCCACAAGCTAGGAGTACATTTTGTGACCTTGTATTAAACGGCTCTTTATCCATAACGTATGCCACAACACTGAAGTTAGGTATGCCCAAAGTCTCTGTATTATCTTGTGCAGTTTCTAAATGCATGGCCACAAGTTTTGTTAACACCTGTCGTAGACCACTTGCCATTTGACCAGCGGATGCCTCTGGTACTTCCATTCCTTCTTTTGTTAAATAATCGAGTCTTTTAGTGTAGGAAACCTCATAAACATCTGTACCTTCTGGAACTATATTATTTCTAATCAACTGACCTCTGCGGAAATTGCTATCTCGATTCACCAGGATTACACCTTGTAACTTGAATTCTTCAGACTCTTCCACATGACCCCTTAAACCGGATACAGCGTATGCGAGATAATTATCACTATCATTTATGGCAGATAAAAGGGGGCCGTGTGAAGTTTCAGAGTATCTTTCAGGATGAGATATAAATTCTCTGATGATACGTGGGTCAGAATCCATTAATTCCAATATCTCAGTTTCTGATTTTGAATCTTGATCTACACGCCTAATTGCAGACGACTCCCCTTCTGAGAAGGTGTGTTTATTAGACGAGGCAAATACTTCTGGCATCTGTTTTATATTATCATAGCCATGGTAGGTTATGAGGGAACGTATTATAGAGATTATGCAGGGGGCACTTATGGAGATGTTCGTCTATTAGATTAGAATTGCCTTGGAAATTCTACTTCAGAAGAGTATAAAATCATCTTATGAATATAAAAGCCTATAAAAGGAGGCCAAAAGAAGCCACGAATTTTAAATATAAGGAATGGGCCAAAATGGACATTGAGTTGTATGGCTCAAAGATTGGTTGGTATAACGAGGTCAGATATATTGTGGCCAGAGATGACAGGGGGGATGTAATAGGTGATCTAGAACTAAAAGTTGAGGCGCAAGTTGCTTACATAGATACGTTGATCGTGCGGGCAGACGTAAGAAAACAAGGTGTAGGAAGGGAATTGGTGCGTGAGGCAGAAAGAGTTGCGAAGGAACTTAAAGCGCACAAAATATATCTTCTCACAGGCAGGAATTGGCAGTCGCAAAATTTCTATAGATCCTTAGGATATGAGAAAACTGGTGAGCAGAACGATCACTATTTTCATGTTGACTTTGATATCTTGACGAAGAAGATCTGATCTGGTCGTATTGGATTGTGTAGGAACCTATTTTAGGAATTATTATCATGTTATGTTCCACACATGCCATTAGCCTGGCAGAGGGGATGGTATTATAAAACAATGATCACTCTAGAGGATTTCAATGTGAGAAGAGAAAGCTTTAGGCTATCAAATGGCTTGAATGTTGTGCTGTTCAACAGGCCAAATATGCCTATACATATGATGGTTACGTTCATGGCGGGATCAAGGTTTGACCCTATTGGTAAAGAGGGGCTTGCTCATTTTTTTGAACACATGATTTTGTCGGGTACAAAAAGATTTCCCTCCAAAGATCTACTAGCAGGGTTTATTGAGGATCTGGGAGGTTCTATTGGTGCTTCCACGGGCGGTGATACATTGCGTATTCAGATCTCACTAGGCGAGAGCACGGATCTAGAGTCTGGTATAGAGCTCTTATCAGAAACACTACTCAATTCACTTTTTGATGTGAATACAATGGAAAAAGAGCGCACCGCTATACTACGAGAATTGGAAGCAAAAAAAGCGCACCCAACAGGCATGTTATCAGAGATTTCACGTCCTTTGGTTTTTCAAAAGACTGAAGTTGGAAGATCAACTTTAGGTTCAGCTGAGACAATAAAGAGCATAACCAAAGCAGATTTATTAGGTTATTATGATAAGGTGGTAAAGAGCTCATTGGGGGTTGTTACTATAGCAGGGGATGTCGACAAACAAGTACTTAAAGACTTTTTAGAAAAGCATCTATTATTACAAAAGGGAGAGACCCCAGCATTTGACAGGGATTTACCAAAATATAGAGATAAAATTGCCGATTTTGTATTTTTTGATAATGATAGTTTGGAAGTCCTTTTAAGTTTTAGGACCCCAAGTATTATGCATGAAGATGATGGAGCATTAAGTATTTTGTCTGGTATCTTAACTGGAGGTAGAACAGGTGTATTGAAGAGAAGATTAAGATATGAAAGAGGATTGGTGTATTCCGTCAATTCATCTAATTCGTCTTCAGTGGATAATGGTAGTTTCCATATAAATGCTCCTTTAGCTAAGGATAAACTGCAAGAGGCGCTAGATATTGTATGTTCCGAATTAACAAGAATGGCAAAGGATGGCCCCACGAATGAAGAATTACAACTCACTAAAAACAGAAGAATAAAATCAATAAAGATACATATGCAAACCTCTGATGATTGGGCTGGTATGCATAATTATAGAGACTTGTTCTTCCCTGAAATTGGATGGACGATTGAGGATTATCTAACCTCAACTGAAGGGGTAACAGCAGAAGATGTGAGAAACGTGGCGAAAAAGTATTTTACGCAGGATAACTGGTACTTAGCTATGACTGGATCTGTTGATGAGGATTTTGTAAAGGGTATTAGGATAGATCTATAAGGTTATCTAAAGGATTTTGAAATTCACTGGACGAGACATATTATGTTGATATGACAACAAAATATTTGCTGGCCATAGTGGATTACGCTGGAATACATTACATCAAGCAAATTGAATAAAGCTTAGTAGACGCTCAGCTCTTTGAGGAGGCCTTGTCAAAGGGCAAGTGTTTTCTTATCTTGCTGTATAAGTCATAATCGTTCTCAATCCTTATATGGGAAGATCCATCGCTGAGATCTATCTCATAGCTTACATCATACATACCACCATGGTCATAACTTTCTGTGATATTACTGGCAACAAATTCTTTTAGATTATTAAACTCATCGGGTTCTATATTAATCTCCCTAAAGGTAATTGAACTTTCCGAGAATATAGGTATTCCCTTGAGTGTTTGTTTCCACACATAGGTGCCGTCCGGATACACAAAGTCCTCTGTAATAGATGTCCCCACCTCCCCACCGGATATTTTTAGATGTAACCAGTATCCCTCTTCAATTTGTATTTCTGAATTTTTTAAATATATTTTTGGCATATTTTCTCTTTTTACTATACCACATGTCGCAAAGCACCTTCCCAGCCTATATATGCTGTTACGACAACGTAAACAGGTACTGACCAGCCAGAATAGATTATTTAAGGTCTATCTCGAAAACTTTAAGCTTAGACTTAGTACCTGACAAAAGTCTTACATGAGACTTTGGTGTTTTATATAGTTCAGATAGCACTTTAATAGCCGCAGTGTTGGCTTTTCCCCCCAGAGCTGGCTCGTGTACATATATGTGTGTGGGACCTTCCGGATTATTCTCGATCCGGGGGTTTTTTGAGTTTGGATGAACAACCATGCTAATTTTCATTTGCTAGGGCAGAAAAGTTTTATATTCCACGCTCTTTTTGGGATCTTTCTTTTTCCCTCTATTCCTTTTCCCGATCAAAAAACCGTCAACAAAGCCCTGTAGCACAAAGGAATTTTTCATGTGGAGTAGGTACATTGCGGAGGTTACGAAGACCAGACCGGATATAACAACCAGTTCGATAAAAGATGGTCTGAAGACAAGCAGATATGTGAAAAGTACTGCCGGCAATAGTATTGTGAAAAGTCCCATATGATTCCAAACAAAGAATTCGGCAAGAAGAGTCAGCGTATTGAGCCATTTTCCTTCCTCTGTATTGACTAACTCCTTACGGTGCCTTTGCAGA
>JBAZBO010000028.1:0-10803 GCA_041671425.1 Patescibacteria group bacterium
TTTGGGAGATGTATATATTCCGGCAAGTCCCAACCAAAAGCCTTATAGAGCAAAATGTGCTTGGGAGTTGAGGGAAGCCAATCATTACCCCTCATAACGTGAGTGACATCCATAAGGTGATCGTCAACCACAACCCCCAAATGATATGTGGGAAACCCATCAGATTTCAAAAGAACCTGATCATCAAGATCTTCTGAGGAGACCGAGATCCTGCCAAACACTTTGTCATCAAAGCTTATGATTTCATTATCAGGAACTTTTAAACGAATAACATAGGAAATATTGTCCTTTAGTTTTTGCTCGATCTCCTGAGGAGTAAGATTGAGGCACTTTCTATCATATTTCACCTTTGGGAGGTGCTCCTCCTGTTGAGAGACTTTGAGCTCTTCTAATCTTTCGGGCGTACAAAAGCAATAATAGTCGTGGCCACTACTCACAAGCTGTAATGCATATTCTTGGTATATAGGAAGCCTATCGGACTGAAACACGGGGCCTTCATCCCAATCAAACCCATAATCCTTTATTACTGAGAGGATCCTGTCAGGAGCCCCCTCCACATATCTTGTTCTATCAGTATCTTCTATTCTGATGAGAAATTTGCCACCATTTTTCCTGGCAAACGCCCAGTTGTACAAAACTGTCCTTATGTGACCAATATGATATTCACCAGTGGGACTGGGTGCCATTCTCGTCTTCACCATAATATCCGAATTTTAGCATGATTTTTTTGATATGATATAGATATGAACCTCACCCAAACTTCTGTACTGGCAAGAAAAGCCATCATCGGAGGTATAGCATTCTTACTGATAGCATTAGTTACAAAAAGTTTCCTTATACCTGCAGGACGCCAGGCATATAAGTCATTGTTCCCACCAAAAGACCCGCCAAATCCGATATACGGAAAGCTGTCTGCACCAAAGTTTGAACAAAAGAAGGTATTGAATACGGACACAGTGTTCGAATTGGATACAAAGACAGGCAAGCTCCCAACGGGGCTCCCAAACAAAATGGCTGTATATAGGATAGACCCACCTGCCTTCTCCTACGAAGGTGGTAAGAAAGCCTCTGATACAGCAAAAGCCCTGGGGTTTTCTGACACAGACCTAGTATCTGATCTAAAAGGGGATACTTACGTGTGGAGGAATAATACGTTAGGCAGGGAGCTTAAAATCCAGATAAACACAAAGTATTTATCCCTAACCACAAACGTATCCGATAAATCTAGCGTTTTCTCATCGGGAGGATCTTTTAGCGAAGCTGACGTAAAGAGAGTGACAAATGGATTTCTTAATCAAACGGGAAGAGTTCTTGGAAATCTATATTCTGCAGGAACTCAGAAAATAATGTTTGGTAGGTTTTCAGGGCAAAGGATAATCGAAACTGACAACCCATCCGGAGCACAGGTGGCAGTAATTGATTACTACAGAAAGATAAAGGACACACCCGTTTATGGACCTGACCTAGACAAGGGGCTTATCAGTATAGTGGTGGGAAACACAGACAATGCGAATATGAAATATGTAGAGGCGGAGATCAAGAATTTTGAGATCAATGGCCAATCCAATGCCACATATCCAATCGTTCCAGTATCCCAGGTGTGGGCAGCTGTCCAGCAAAACAAAGGGGTCATGGCCTCAGTAAATCCTGATGAGCAAAGTGACTTTGGTACCTACTCACCTGTGAGCATCCAAAAGATTCTTATAACCGAAGTAGAGCTCGCATACTACGAGGAGTTGGAGCCGCAAAAATATCTGCAGCCTATCTATGTATTTAAGGGTTTTTATACATCAGCAGGGAGCAAGGGAAGTGTAGCCATATATTATCCCGCCATCTCAGGCGACTACATCCAAGAGGTTGACACACCAACTGAATAGTTGTTACTGCCACATATAGCTGGTAAGCGACCAGTCAAGGAGCTGTCGTGTATCCATAAACCTCTCCTCACTTCCCATTACTACGATTATAAGGTCCTTCTCAGCCTTCCTGTATCCATATATCAACACTTCACCAGCAGCCAGCGTTTTACCTGTTTTGATACCATAGCTTTCGGGTACAGACCATAGTAGAAGATTGGTAGTATAGATCTTTCTCGGAGCAACTCCAGTTTTTAGTGTAACCTCACCGATCTTTACTGTCTCCCTAATAAAATCCAGCGTCATCGCCTCCTTTGCTAAAACATAAAGGTCGTAAGCACTGGAATAGTGAGTATTACTGGGCGAATCAAAACCGATGGAATTATCAAAAAAGGTATCACTCAAACCAAGAGATAAAGCTTTATCATTCATAAGGGTAACAAAACTTGCGGCATCGGTCTTTCCAGAGCCTAGGACACAAGCTGCATCGTTTGCCGAACTAACCAACAAAGCCGTCAACAGATCGCCAACGATCATCTCTTCACCAGGGATAAGTCCCAACCTAGAACCCTCAACACCAGAGCATGCCTCAGGAGTTACCAAAACCTCATCAAGTGAATACAGATCATTGGAAACGATTGCAGTCATAAGCTTAGTGGTTGAAGCGGGAGGATATCTTGTATGGATATTAAGCTCAAATAGATTTCTGTCAGATCCAAGATCCACAACTAAGGCAGCTCTTGCAGATATCTGTGGCTGAGGAATCTCTTTTACCATAACGGGAAACTTCTTGTGAGAGCCTGAGATAAAGGTAGCAATTCCGGGAACGTACCTGTAGAAGTCCGACTCGCGAGACTCCATATAGAAGCCCATAAAGAAAGTAATAATCAGAGCCAGGACCAGGGCTGTCCTTAAAATAGTTTTAACAGCCATGTCGCTAAACTCCATCCAACGGAACAGCCTCAACAACTGAAGCACAAAAAAGGTCTTTATTTTCTGACTTAAAGTCATGGGATGAGCCTTTTTACATCTCTGGGCAGGAAAGTTGCTTCCTTTACACTAGGAAGATCAAGCATCTGCATTATTATCCTTCCCGGACCTATACCAACACCACCATGCGGTGGACACCCATATCTGAAGAAATCAAGGTAGTGCTTTATACTTTCCAACGAAAGCCCCTTCTCAGTTGCTTGTGCCTCAAGGAACTCCACCCTATGCTCTCTTTGGGCGCCGGTGGTTATCTCTATACCTTTATAGAGAAGGTCAAAACTTTTTGTAAGGCCTGGGTTATCTTCATGCCTCATGTGATAAAAAGGCCTTGATTCTATTGGGTAGTCAACGAGGAATACAAAATCGTGCCCGGTTTCTTCCTTCATGATCCTGCAAAGTTCCCTTTCCTCCTCTGGGGTTACATCTCCAGGTTTCTCACTCTTTAAGCCGCTTCCTGAAAGCCTCTTCTTGGCATCTTCCATACTGATCTTTGGAAAAGGCGTTGCCGGAACCTCAATCTCCATAACACCTGATTCTTTCACCTGCTTAAAACCAGCTACTATTACATCTTCCAAGGCCTTCATCACATCACAGTGCGAATCAACATAGGAGATCTCAAAATCCCAACCGGTGAACTCCGTCATATGCCTGGTAGTGTATGAGGGCTCAGCTCTGAAAACCGGACCCATCACGAAAACCCTACCAAAGTCTGATGCCATGGCCATCTGCTTGTAAAATTGCGGGGATTGGGCCAGGAAAGCTTTTCTCTCGAAATAGTCTACTTTAAAAACTTCTGCGCCGGACTCACTTGGAGCGTCCATAAACGAAGGAGTATAGATCTGAATAAATCCATTCTCATGATAGTAATTTCTAAATCCCCTTTCCAGCTCGGTCCAAGCCTCAAATATCTGTTTTCTGCCTTGTTTCCTGAGGTCAAGCCACCTGTAGTCAAACCTAAGAGATATATCAGATTCCTCACCTCCCTTTTCTGTCACCACTGGTATAGGGAGACTGGGCTGAGCAGAAGAAAGTATCTTTATCTCGTCTGCCGATATCTCAAAACCGCCAGGAGCCTGCTTTTCCTGCTTGACCGTACCTGTCACTTCCACCACAGACTCCAAAGTCAGCCCGGAAGATTGAACAAAGGCCGGGGAGGATGACAGTAACACTATCTGCAATAACTCTCCACCATTCCTCAGCATCACAAATTTTATCTTTCCCTGATCCCTAATGGTTTGAACAAAACCACAGATCATAACAACCTCTCCAACATTTTTCTTGACTTCGCTGATGGATAGACTCTTTTTGTTCATAACAATGATTATACAGAAATTTTTAAATCCTTTAATACCAACTCGGCTTCTCCAGAATAGTTGCTTCGCCTAACCGAATACACTACATCCACCCTATCTCCTATAGATATACCATCCAGGGTGTTTTCAGCATTGAACAATATGCCCTTATAGAACATGTTTTTATACAGAAGTCTCATCGAAGTATGAGCATTTTCCTTGCCAACAGATCTCTTGTCAGCAAGACCCACTTTTTCGCTTAGAAATACCGGCTCCTCATTTCCAATCCCAAACGGTTTAAGATCTTCTATGTCCTTCAGTAACTTTTCACCAACCGTATCCAAGGATATCTTGAGATCTATGCTCAACTCAGGGACATACAGACTTGGGTCTGCATATTTCTTGGCAAAATAGATATCCAGCGCTTTTTTCAGCTCCTTGATCTTATCCTTTTCTATGGTAAAACCTGCCGCCATGGGATGCCCACCAAGGTCCAGGAATAAATGCGAAAAATTCCTTAAGGTAGCAATGATGTCTATCCCAGAAATAGACCTAACTGAACCCTTTCCTACTCCATCATTAAGGGCAATTACTATTGAAGGCAGATAGTATTCCTTCACTAGCCTACCTGCTACCAAACCAATTATTCCTTCATGATATTTCTCACTTTCCGAAAGAAGAAATCTTTTACCGCTTGTCTTTACACCATCAGCCACAGCATACATCTCAGCTGTCTTTTCCTGCCTGTCTATATTTATCTTATTCAGTTTGGCGGCAACCTCAGTCACTTCAGTCTCATCCTGAGAGATCAGAAGCTTTAGAGAATCATAAGCGCTTTCCATCCTGCCTGAAGCATTGATCCTTGGGCCAATAACCCACCCAAGTTCATAGGTGGTCAGTTCCTTATCCGCAAAAACACCAGAGGCATCCAGCAACTTTTTCAATCCAACAGGGGGCTCTTCATTCAAAACCTTCATACCCATTTTTACTATGCTTCTGTTAAATCCAAGCAAAGGCTGCACGTCAGTCACAGTAGCTAGTGCTGCTAAACCTACAGAGGAAGCGTCCTTTGACCCCAAGATCCTTGCCAAAAGCCAAGCGACTGAAGCACCCACAGCCTTATCGTGCCACACAATGGCATTAGCATCAGGCACCAATTCAGGCTTTTGGTGATGATCCGTGATCAGGATCTCATGCCCAAGGCTTCGCAGATATGCAACCTCTTCCACCGATGTAATACCGCTATCAACCGTAATAAAAAGAACTTTCCCTTTATGGGAAATGCCTCCCAGCGCTTCTTTTATAGACTCACTGCTCAATCCATAACCGTGCTCAAATCTACTGGGTATAAATGGGTAACAAAGTTCATATTTAAGCTCTTTCTTTATACAGTTATACAAAATTGCAGTGGCACAGATCCCATCCGCATCATAATCACCATGTATAACAATAGGAGTCCCTTCTTCTATAGCAGAAAAGATCAAGTTCTTTGCCACGATCATGGATTTCTTAAGGTCAGTTCCTAAATCCTTCAAATAAAGAAGGGGGTGCTTGGGGACCAAAAACTCTGACGTATCTTTTACGCCGCGTATCTTTAGGATATCGCCCAAAAGATCATCTACATTATGTGTGTCTGACAAAACCCGCCAAACCTTTTTCATAAGAGGAAGAACTCCTAACCCAATCTTTTCAGACAAATCAGATAAAAAGCAACCGGAAACATGACACCTGACAGAACAGAAACAACAATAGTGGCAACCATAAGAGATGTGAAACTTAGCAAGAAATCAAGACCCAGGGTTATTGTACAGAAAAAGATAAGCAACAACGGTATCAGTATGTTCAAAAAGAGATGTAGATACTTCTTTGACGATTCAGCTAACAGCTCATAAACAGTAGTTCTCTTTGGCTTCTTGTAATAATCCTTGGCGACAAGCCCGAAGAACAGGTAGGAAAAAAATACATCCATCAGGATAGCGCACATTACAAATGAAGCCAGCTCAGAACCGTATTTTATATTTGTGACTGTTTCAACAGTGGCCACAAAACCCAACAAGACACCAAGTGAATATATTAAACCTGCTGAGATGCTTATAGAGGCCAATTTAATGTTTTTTCTGAACATATAGAAGGAATGCAGATATACAAAAACGATAAAGATAAGCAGGAAAGCCAAATATCTGTAACTTACTAGACTGCTAAGGCTGGTTCCCTTTCCTAAGATGCTTAATACAGCCATAGTGGTAAATCCCACGAAAGGACCCAAAATTAGAAAACACTGTAGGAGAGTTCTACTGCCAAATAGCCTTCTCATTTACTTTTACTCTTTCTAGGCCAGAAAAGCCCAGCAAATAGTCTGAACAGTACAAAAGCAATATATGAAGACACATAACCAAGCATCAGATCCCTTAACAAGGCCAAACTTTCCCACCCTGTGACAATGTTGAATAAAAAAGCACCAAAGGCCGCCACTAAGAGATAGGGCTTTATTACCGCCACAGAATTCCTAAAGGCTTCCTTCATATAGATCCCAAGAAGAGACATATCCCTGGCATGCTCCTTCATTTGGGACAGAAGAAGAACACCGAATGCAAGGTATAGTGACATACTTAATGACACTATCAAGACTGTTCTCAATCCTATGTAAATAGAGAAGACCTTCAAAAGAAAAAGCATAGTTATGAACTGAGCAGATAATGATAGTAAGAAGGCAGAAGATAGTTTCCTGTAAGTCAGATAAACGAACAGGGAGGCAGCCATGAAACCCAACGCAGACGATAGGGCAAATAGCCTTGTGGAAAAGCCACTGTAAACTGCCTGCACTTCTTCTTTACCCATATATTCATAGCCGGCTGGGTAGTACCCAGAATTGACATGATCAGCAAAAAGCTTGGTGTTACTCGGATCTATATTGCTCGTAACTACAGGATTTATATCAGATAGGGCAGCAAAGTCCTCACCTATCAAAGGCATAGCAATGGGGAGCGAAGCATCATCTATGTACAATGCAAGGGGCTCACCAACATTCCTTTTGACGACCTCACCAAAGATCTTCTTGCCCTCAGGTGTAAGATTAATCTGAAACTGAACTGATGGGTTCTCGGCATTGGTGTTTTTCAGAAGCGTAATTCCTAAGATCTGAGTGGAATCAAGCCCGGCATCAACCCAATATGATGGCGCATAGAAGTATTTCTCTGCGTCCTCTTCTTTCCAAACCACCTCCGGTATCAATTCTCTAAAGACCAGAAAGGAGCGCTGTTTTAGAAAACTCTCTACGGATCTCTCATTTTCGACAAAGGGTAATGTCAGATCTAGTGAGGCTTCTGTACCCTCTACGCGAGAGGAGATATTGTAATCGGTAATCCCTAGCCGGCTAAGCCTATTTGATATAACCTCACGTACCTTAACTTCATCATTGGCAAGCACTTTGAATTTAAACCTATAACCCCCACCAAACTCAGCACTTTTTTTGAATGTTGAGAAATCAAAGTCTTTCCCAAATAGTCGGAATTTATAGCCACCCACATAGGAATCGACCTTTAGGCCTTTGTAGTCAATCTTTACCGGAATCCTTGGGAGTGTCAAAAGTAGGAAAAGTGTATACACACCGGAAATAAAAGCCAATTTAACATGGGGGTCGAAAAGGAGCTTCCTCATAGAGCACAAAAATCAGCTTCGTCACCTATGAGCATCGTGCGGCTTTGGATCAGGAACCTGGTCACAAAGTTATCATTTCTTCTTTTCCTGTGGAGAAAATCCTCTTCATTCATAACCGTAAAGTTTATTTCCCTTTTCAAAACTTTCTCCTCATCAGAGACAATTCTTTTTAGAACATCCTCATTGACCCTTCCCACAACAAAAAGATCTACATCCAAAACTGTGGGGGCTCTACCTCTCAAAAAGTCTCTTGCCAATACTGCATATTTTACATCACCCAATTGTTTCTGATACTTCACGATAGATGCCCCAAGCCCCATTTCCTTCCCAAGAAGAGACAAAAGCTCCGGATAGAACATACAGCTGGTATCGGCGGAGTAATAAACCCTGTTACTGCTTTTTCTCTTATGTAAAAGTCCAACCCCTTCCAGCTTGGCGAGCTCCCTTCTTATGGCATTTATCTCTGACCCTACAGCCCGAACCAATGCCCTTACATGAAATTGAGAATCGGGATGGGGCAAGATGGTTTTCAGAAGCTTGATACGAACCTCAGATATGAATAGTTCTTTCAACATAAATACAAGCTGAGGACAGTTCAGTCAAAAACTACTTGTTCTACATTTCTACTAGGTACTATGGAGACCCAGAACTTACCTCTGGAAAACTCCATTTCAGCACCATTTATATCATAAAATCGCGTTCTTGTATCCCTTTCCGCCTTACTCCAGGTTACTTCTACAACCCTACCATCCAAGAAGACAAAACCCTTGCCACTGCCAAGCAATTGATAATCGAGCCTATTTTTGTCGTCACCCTCAATTGTTGTCTCATCTGCAAACTGCACTATCAGGTTCTTCACCTCTATCTGCTCGCCTGTTTCCTGATCTTCGTGAGGAATAGGATTCGCATCTGCATCATATCCCATAAATCTCAAATAAGAACCCTTATCAGGATCATACTTCCAGATGGAGGAATAGTCACCTGCATACCAGAAGTCTATGGTTATGTTCCTGGAGAATGGTGCGTCCAGATATTTGTCTGTATCCTTGAATTTCCACATCTCAAGCGGAGCCTTACCCTCCCAACCAAGTTCCAAACCCCTAGCATACAAATCTTCCCCATTCACATAGGCTGTATGCTCTATAGCCACATCTCTGGGATTTTCTCTCCAAAAGGAGGCTGCTCCTCTACCAAGGCTTCTGACAGGCCACGTTTCTATGGCTTCTAGGGCCTGTGGAGACCATCCTATGTGCATTATCATGGCATCACCAAGTTCTTTTACCAATACAAGGTAGTACTCCCTAGTGCTTCGCACAGGGCCTATTTTCACCGGGGTTTCCGACAGATAGAAAGCTAAGAATCTGGTTATACCCCCTTCAGCCACTATCTCATACACTATGTCGGCATCAACCAAACCAGATTGGGGCCTTGCATCCGTATGATTATTGACCATAACCGCCAAGGGTCTTCTGATCCACCAATCTTTAGCCTCCTGACCCTGATAATACTCACCAGTTATGGGACTGATCACCCTTTCAGGGATATCTCCAGTTAGTTCTTCGTTATAGGGAATGGGCCTGACCATTTCTCCAGTATTCCTACCTTTTATAAAGAGAGAGACACCAATAAAGACAGCAACCGCAGCCAAAACGCCGGAAACGACAAATACCCACTTCCTGGGACCACCAATATGGGGGATCTTTGCTTTAAATGAGTTGAAATAAGGAGTTACCGTTCTTTTAACTGGCTCCACAGGTACATCCATATCAGTATTATACACATTGAGTACAAAATTTGTCTATATTTATTGTTCGGAAAGCTGACCGACTACTATCAACCTGCTTAGGGTGGTTCCAGGAGGCCAGCAGGTCATAAGAACTACAGTATTCCTACCAAAAGCAGGGTTCATCAGGTTGATAAGCTCAGGTTCCACTGCCTCTTTGGTCACAACCTCATACTTATAGATCTTTTCTTCGAAAACCACATAAAAGATATCATCCTGCTCCAGTTTGGAAAGGAGGTAGAAGACAGAATTATACCTATTGGCATTGATGAAACTATCTGATGAGTGGGCAAATAAGAAAGTACTCTTACCCTCTCCTGGAAGGGAACTTCCACGGGCATGAGCGATACCCTGAGCAAGTGCTTTCTGATAGATCTTCGAATCAAAAGGGTCTACATCTTTAATAACCTTCACGTTCACCCCGATCTTGGGAATCACCAGGGCAAACTGCTTGTCTGCAGCAACAATAAACTTACTATCAGTGGCCCTTTCCAATACCAATTCTTTATCAACAACAGGCGGGTATAGCAGATACTTAAGCTCACTGAAAATCACAGGGTAGAAGATAAAACCCAAAACAGCAAAAGAAAGGGCTACAAGAAGTAGCCCTATTCTTCTGACAAACCAAAGTTTAGTTCTATTTTTTCTTTCTAAGTCCATTTCCAATGATACCCACCATTATAGCTAGAATGACCCAAAACCACCACTTGGCAAAAAGGCTTCCTTTGGGGGCACCTTCCTCTTCAGAGATCGTTTCTTCACCAAGGACTGTACCCTCTTCGCCTTCGCCCGGCTCACCCTCCAATACCACTCCTGCTCCCTCTGTGGAAGCACCACCTTCGGTCAGCCCAGCATCACCGACATACAAAGCTTCAGTAATTTCCTCACCCTCTTCAGTCGTTGTGGTTATCTTAACTGTAGTAACTATCTCTTCAGCCCTAGGACTAGAGGCATTTCCTGCAGCATCAAATGCCCTTACAGCATAATAGAAAGTCTTCCCACAGTCTGAGCCATAAAACTCATCTGTGAAATCATACTTCTCGTCCGGCCCGATCGTGATAGTCTTTATTCTGGTCGAATCGTTTATACTTATATTCTTATCATCATCCCTATAAACCTCAACATATTCAGTTTCGCCATCATCAGAGGTCCTAAACTCTATATCATTCTTGCAGGATGAATCTTTATCCTTTTCTATGTAGTCTGGCTTGCCTGGTCCTGTACC
>JBAZBO010000029.1:0-10778 GCA_041671425.1 Patescibacteria group bacterium
GCAGAAACTGTTTTTTGTACTCACACGCCTCGACCACAAAATAATCGCTTTCCGTGTTTACATTCCAGTTTTTGTCAATCTCAAATATCTTGTCTTCCGCGTCCCCCAGTATGAAGTTCGGTGTGCCAAGGTATTGATGAAGTATCCAGACTATTATTGCCGTGGTGGTGGATTTACCGTGTGTTCCTGCTACCGCAATGGTTTTAAGGTTCTTACTTATTAGTCCACACAGTTGGGAAACACTTATTGATGATAGTCCTAGAGTTTCTGCTTTCTCGCACTCGGGGTTCCCAGGTATCGGCCCGTTGGGAAATACCACTAAATCTAGGTTCGGCGTCACGTATTTACCGTCATGTCCTCCAGGATACAAGACACCTTTATCTATCCAGTATTTTGCGGAGTCGTTGTTCTGATTCACTTCAGAAGCGGTTAGGGTTATTCCTCGGCGGATCAGATTGGTGGCACAAAAGCTGCTAAAAGGGGAGCTTATCCCTATCATGTGGACTTTCCTAAAGGAGCTTATATCCAGTGAAAAAGCCTGTTCATTAGTCAGCATTTATTTCCACCTAGCATCCTGTCTGACCAGCAACTCCTCGGCTTGGTCAGGATGAAGCATAAGTTTTTCTGTTATTTTCTCCATTCTTGCCCCTTGGGAACCCTTTATCAAAACAACATCATCCTTGCTGGGCTCAAAAACATAAAGCCCGAAACTTTCAGAATTTTCAATCCATCTCTTGTTTACTACTTCGGATTTTTCAAAAATCATCTTGGCTCTTTCGCCGACACATACCAGAAAATTCACCTTGCCATTGGTGTATCTTCCAATATCTTCATGGCCATCCCTTTCATATTGGCCAAGTTCGAGCATATCCCCTAGTATCGCCACTTTTCTACGATCAGCAAATGTTGCCAGTACATCCAGGGCTGCCTTGGTAGAGGCAGGGCTGGCATTGTAGGAGTCGTCTATTAATGTACTGTTATTCAGACCTTCGATGGTATTCAACCTTCCCTTGGGCAGATGCACCCTTTCCAGGGATCTTTGGACCTCTTCGTCGTTCATTCCTATAAGTTTGCAGATTGCTATGCAGGCCATGAGATTGCCTATATTGTGACTTCCCAACATGTTGACTCTAGATATATCAATATTCTGTGGGTTGAAATCTGCTTCGTTGGAAAGTCCAAACCAGATGACCTTTCTTGGGGATCTCCCACCATAGTCTTTCAAATATTGGTTGTCATAGTTTAGGACTGTAAAGCCGTTTTCTATTGTGCCATCTACTATTTCAGTCTTTGCGTTCAAAATATTCTCAACACTACCAAGTTTTTCCGCATGGGTCTCGTTGATTGTAGTGATCACGGAGATGTCAGGAGGAAAAAGTGAGGTGGTTTCTTTCAATTCTCCTGCCTTGTCCATACCCATCTCGGCTATGAAGATCTCGCAATCATTATTCATATCATTAATGACATTCACTCCCAGGCCAAGTTTGGTGTTAAGGTTTCCCAGACAGACACGGTATTTGGTCTCCAGCATTTGATATAGGAATGTAGTTACGGATGATTTGCCAGATGAACCGGTCACCCCAATTATCCTTGGTCTTATTTTCGAAAGTTTTTCCCTGACCAGGTCGTAAAGCCACTGTTCCTCTATTATCCCAACTGCGCCGTTTCTGATGGCACTGTTGATGTAAAGGTGCCCGTCTGTTTCCTCTCCTTTTACCGGAATAAAATACTCGCCTTTTTTTATGAGTCTGGAATCCAGACAGACTTTCATGTTCTCGTACTTCATATAGTCATTATACCCGACATTTCCATTGTATAATCAACGTGTATGAAAATCGTTATTACCGGAGGTCACCACAGTTCTGCTCTTCCCGTTATCTCTCTGATGAAAAAAGAGCACCCTGAGGTGGAGCTGTTTTGGTTTGGTCACAGGTATTCGGTATTGGGTAATAAAGCAGATACTTTGGAATATATAGAGATTACCGGACTCGGAATTCCTTTTTTCGACATAAAAGCCGGTAAGTTCTACAAGACACGTAATATAATAAGGCTTTTGCGCATCCCTTATGGTTTTTTTCAAACCCTGTTCTTGCTTTTAAAAGTAAGGCCTAACTTGATCCTCTCTTTTGGCGGTTACCTTGCGGTACCTACGGTTATGGCAGGCTGGTTCTTGGGAATTCCTTCAGTTACCCACGAGCAGACAGTGGTGGTGGGGTATGCTAACAAGTTGATTTCCAAGTTCACCAAAAAAGTGATGATATCCTGGGAGGAATCCGCAAAGTTTTTCCAAGAGAAAAAAACCGTGTATACAGGTATCCCGCTTAGGCCCTCATTATTTGAGGTAAAGAGCAATAGTTTTGTATTTGGGAATGACCTGCCGGTTGTTTATGTAACTGCGGGAAAAACCGGGTCGCATCTTGTGAACAAAGTTGTGGAAAAGTCCTTGGAAGAACTTTTGGAGTTTTGTAATGTTATACATCAGTGTGGAGACCACTCAGAGCTGAAGGATTTTGAAAGGTTAAGCGAAAAGTTCTCTAGTACCAATCACATGACAAGTTATATTGCCCGGAAGTTTGTGTTTGAGGATGAGATTGGAGAGGTGTTCTCCAAGGCTGATGTCATCGTATCTAGGTCGGGGGCGCACACTATTAGGGAGCTTTTGGCTTTTAAAAAGTCTTGTGTCCTGATTCCCATACCCTGGGTATCTCACAATGAGCAGTACGAGAACGCCAAATTATTGGAAGAAAGGGAACTAGCGATTGTGCTAGATGAGCGTGAGTTGACTTCTGACGTTTTGATCAATGCCATCAAGGAGCAGATTGTAAAAGCCTTGAAAGCAGAAAAGTTTACTCCCCAGTTTGATGATACCCCCGCCAGGAAGATATTAGAGACGGCCCTACTCTATGCTAAAAGTTAGAAGGAAAAGACATTTTCAAAGATCCATCAAGAGAAATCTGCACATCCTGAAGATAATCGGAGCTGTGTTTACTGGTTTGGTAATTATAGGCGCAGCAGCTTTTGCCCTTTTTAAAACAGATATCTTCAAAGTAAAAACCGTAAACGTTGTGGGTACTGGGAGCTTTGTAAGCGCGGTGGATATGCAGAGTCTGGTAGAAGGTAGTGTTGTAGGGAGAAATATCTTTTTTATAGATAAAGAGGAAGTAAGGGCAAACCTCTTAAGGAATTTCCGGGGTGCAAAAAGCATCTCGGTAAAAATAAGACTGCCCGATAAGCTCATTCTGGAAGTTACAGAAAGGGATCCCCTTGCTCTGATTTTCAATGATCAAAGCAAGGATTACTTCATAGTTGATTCTGAAGGTTTTGTGCTTGGTGTAGTTGATGCTTCAAAGACTAATCTTCCGGAAATTAGGTATGAGGGTGATATACGTGTGGGGGATATTATAAGCGAAGATCTTGTTCCGGTGTATCTTGATTTGATGAGAAGTTTGGATGAAAATGAAGTACAGGCTACCAGTGTCAGCTTTTATCCCCGGTACGTAAGATTGTTCATACAGGATGGGGTCGAGGTGTTGATAGGTAATGACAAGAATAAACTAGAGGCTCTAAAGATCGTTAAAAACTTAGTTAGGCAGGAGAGGCTTGAGGAGAAGTCTCTTAACAAAATAGATCTGCGATATGATAAAGTATCAGTACAGTAGTGGTATCATATTGATACATTTTTTATGCCAAAAGAAAGAATAATCACAGCTATAGATGCGGGTTCCACTAAGATATCCACTGTTGTAGCTTCCCTACATGACAACAAAATATCCATCATTGGTGTATCTGGAAAAGTCCCATCTAAAGGGATAAATAAAGGTTGCGTGGTAGATATAGATAGTGCTGTGGAATCTATTTCCAATAGCCTAGAGAGAGCGGAAAGAATGGCTGGGGTATCGGTTGCTTCTGCCTTTGTTACAGTGAATGGTAGTCATATTGAGTCCCAGAATTCCCATGGTGTAGTGGCTGTAAACCCGCAAAGCTCTGAGATAACTCCAGAGGATGTCGTCAGAGTGACCGAAGCGGCTCAAGCAGTATCCTTCCCTTCTTCCAGAGAGATTATTCATGTAATACCCAGAGATTTCCTCGTTGATACTACAGACGGTATAAAGGATCCTGTGGGTATGTCGGGGGTAAGGCTTGAGGTTGAGACCAATATAGTCCACGGTGCTGCCACAGCCATGAAGAACCTGGCAAAGTGTGTGGAGCAGGTTGGTGTGGATGTCGAGGATCTGGTCTATACAGGATTGGCGTCAGCAGAGGCCGTTTTGACTGATACTGAGAAGGAGTTAGGAACTGTCTTGATAGATATTGGCGGTGGAACTACTGCCGTTATGGCTTTCCTTGATGGGAGCCCGATCTATTCATCTGTCTTTGCGATTGGAGCAAAACATATCACCAGTGATCTTGCCATTGGTTTGAGGACTAGGTTGGAGGATGCTGAAAAGATAAAAGTGAAGCTGAGTAATGAAAGTCTCTTTTCCAAAGACGATCTGTCATTGAGAGATGAAGCCTTTGATGTCTCGGAATATGGTTTGGACACAGATACAGTTCCCAAGAGATTTTTGTACGAGATAGTAAATGCCAGGATAAAAGAAGTTTTGAATATGGTAGCCCTAGAGCTTAGTAAGAATAACCTTATTGGCAAACTGCCGGCTGGTGCGGTTATTACCGGTGGTGGCGCGCTTACGGTGGGTGTTGAAAGGATGGCAAAGAGCATCCTGAAGATGCCTGTCAGGCTTGGTAGACCCACGGGAGTTACAGGTCTTATAGATGAGATCCAGGGTCCAGAATTTGCTGCTACCGTTGGAGCCATACTTTATGGTACAAATATGGTAAGGAGTAATTCCTTATTGTCTTTTAGCAAAGGTCAAGGTAAGATAAATTCAGGCTTTAGTAAGCTCTTTGGTAAATTAAAATCATTCCTGCCCTAAAGAAAGTTAAATATGGTCGAGATAAAACCTGAAATAGAAAGGTTTGCAAAGATTAGAGTAGTGGGTATCGGTGGGGCGGGGTGCAATGTCATCAATACGATGATCGAGTCCCAGCAGATACAGGGTGTGGAGTTCATAGCTGTGAATACTGATGCGCAAGCCCTTTCCGTGAACAAAGCATTTGTAAAAATCCCTATAGGTCAAGAAATAACCAATGGTTTGGGTGCAGGTTCGGATCCGGATATTGGTGAAAGAGCTGCTGAGGAGTCACTTGATATCATAAAAAGCAATCTTGAGGGTTCTGACATGGTGTTTGTGACCGCAGGTATGGGAGGTGGTACCGGTACTGGAGCGGCTCCAGTTATAGCTAGATTGGCTAGAGAGCTGGGAGCTTTGACCATAGGTGTTGTCACCAAGCCTTTCAACTTTGAGGGTGCACAGAGGATGAAAAATGCACAAAGGGGAGTGGATGCTTTGAAAGCTGAGGTTGACGCCCTTATTACTATCCCTAACCAAAAGCTTCTGGAGATCTCGGATGAGAAGACTTCGATCTTGGATGCCTTTAGACTTTCGGATAGTGTCCTGAATCAAGGCGTACAAGGCATATCAGATCTGATAGTCATGCCAGGACTTATAAATGTCGATTTTGCCGACGTTAGGTCAATTATGAAAGACGCCGGTTCAGCCTTAATGGGTATAGGTATAGGTACAGGTGAGAACAGGGCAGAGGAAGCTGCACACGCAGCTATTTCATCTCCACTGTTGGATGTATCAATAGATGGCGCTACTGGTATCCTTTTCAATGTCATAGGAGGCAGGGATCTTACCATGAAAGAGGTTGACAGAGCAGCCAGCATCATAAGTGCTGCGGCCAGCGAGGATGCAAATATCATATTTGGTACCACTATCGATGAGTCCATGTCTGACCAGATAAAGATCACAGTCATTGCTACTGGATTTGACTCTACTGGGTTAAGACAATTTCAAGGGGCTGGCCAAAGACCCGAAAGACAGAATGTTCCTACAGAGGAGCCACCTGTTCAGAGCAAGCAGGATTTCGATGAGGATAACGAAGAGGGCAGTCAATATGATATCCCAGCTTTTTTGAGGGGAAATTGATACTCTTTGTGGTAAAATTCTACATATGACTGATCTGCTCGTCTTTCTTAGTTCCAATGTCCTGAAGATCACCTATCTTAGCAAGGATGGTTTTGGTGGCTTTTCCTCTGAACTTCCTAACTCGATTGTAGAAGGCTCTGAAATCTTGGATGTGAGCAAGTTCTCCGAAAGTCTCAGAGCTTTATTGTCACAATCTCTGCCATCTGGGGTCAAAAAAGGCACTTCACTGAGTTTTCTCATAAATCCTGAACATGTGTTCCTATACTTCATCCCTGTGAGCAAGAACGGTTCCTCAGTAGAGGATCAAATAATCTTAAGCGCAAAAGAAAAGCTCCCCAGCGAGGTGAGTATGGATGACCTTTATTTCTCTTATCAGAAGATAGCCCCGTTCATATACCAGTTCGTAGCTATTAGAAAGGATGAACTTGGCAAGTTCCTGGCCATTTCCAATGAGCTTGGTATGCCTCTGAAGAGTGTTACCCCTTGGGTTTTGCTCCTTCCAAAGTTGGTTAATGACAACAGGCCATCGATCTTTATTGCCAAAAACCCTGACGGAAGACAGACGGTTGCTCTTTCAGAATTGGGCGGCATCTATTTCTCTCATACATATAACGAAGAGAAGGGCCAAAAAGATCTTGTACAACTGGTTCAGCAGCTTTCCCTTTACAATCGCGAAGCTCCAATTAGCAAGATATATACCATTAATTATGGAGACATTTTCCTGGGCGATTCATATGAGGTTTTGCCTCTGGATGTACCCGGTGACACTGGCGATATGGATGGTTACGAGATCCATTTACTGCACAATAAAGTAGTAACCGAAAACCCTCTGCTTTTGAATACACAAATGAATTTGCTGAACCTGTTACCCGTACCGGTTGTGCAGAGATCAAAACTACAAATAGCCCCAGTTGTGGCTGTGGTAGGTCCGATGCTCGTACTTCTTCTGGTGGGTGGTTTCTTCTTTTTCAAACAAGGCAAAAGCGAGGATGCTGAACCAACTGAAGTTCTTAGTGAGACCTCCCAGTCTACTCAGACCAAAGAACCTGTTCCGGTCGAAGAGGTAGTGGAGGCTCCAAAGGTGGAGTTGAAGAAATCAGATCTGAGGATAAGAGTAGAGAATGGAACCAACGTGGGTGGTTTGGCCGCAAAGACCCAGACATTTTTAGAGGGTCTTGGTTATCAGATCTCGGGCATTGGGGATTCTGAGAAGGATGGTTTACTTATAACGGAGATAAGTCTCAAACAGTCCAAGAAGGCCTATGAGAGCCTTTTGGATAAGGATATGACAGAAGGCTACACCCTTAAAGTTGATTATGATCTTGATGAAGCTAGGGACTATGATGTTTTGATTACGGTTGGGAACTCAGAGTGAGCCACTTCATTTGTGCTTTTTGTGGAAAAAAAGTCGATTTTCTAGCTCCAGGTACAAAGAACAGGAACCATTGTCTTTTTTGTCTATATTCCCTTCATGTGGATGATACTTCGGGTGACAGACGTTCCGGTTGTGGTGGCCTTATGGAGCCTATTGGCAAGTTCTATAAGTCTGACGGTGAAGAAATGTTGGTCCATAGGTGCCAGAAATGCGGATTTGTGAGGTGGAATCGTGTTGCAGGGGATGATTCTTTGGAATTGATTGAAAAACTGCCCGTTGTGGAGGATCCACGGGATTCTTGAATATATAATCCTTTTATAGTAACATCACAAAGCTATGAAGTACGCAGTCGTCCAAATAGGCGGTAAACAGCTACAAATAAAAGAAGGGGATACTTTTGAAATAGAAAGGCAGTCGACCCTGACATTCAACGTTTTGATGTTCTCTGACGATGGAAAAGTTGAGGTAGGATCTCCGTTTTTAACAGATGTAGAGGTGGAATCTAAGATCACGGGTGAAACCAGGGGTGATAAGATTAGGATAGGCAGATTCAAATCGAAATCAAGGTACAGAAGGATAAAAGGCCACAGACAGCCGTTAAGCGTGGTTGAGATAGGTCATATTGGTAAGAAGGGTGCTAAAGCCGAGAAAGTGGTTGTTGAAACTAAAGCTGAGGAAAAGGCGGTTCCTGCTGTTAAAGCTGTTAAGACACCGGTAAAAAAGGTCACTACTACGAAGAAGCTTGTTGAGAAGAAGTCTTCAGTAAAGAAAAGTGCGAGTTCGGCCAAGAAAGGGGCTGTAAAGAAATAAAACATGGCTCATAAGAAAGCTGGTGGTGCCAGCGCAGGTCAAGGTGGAAATGTTGCAGGTAAGAGGCTTGGTGTTAAGGTCTTTGGTGAGGGTGTTGTGAAGCCTGGTCAGATAATAATCAGACAGCGAGGAAAGACTGTGAACCCAGGTAACAATGTGAAAATGGGCAAAGATTTCACCCTATTTTCTCTTATAGATGGTGTTGTACAGTTCGTGAACAAAACCAAGTCTAGAAGACAAGTGAATGTGATCCCCGTTAAAAAGTAACAATCCTAAACTCAGTCAAAGGATAATATACGAGTATTGTTCTTCCTATGATGCTATTTTTGTTTATGGGTCCCCATTCCCTGGAATCTATGCTGTCCTCCCTGTTGTCCCCAAGAACCACGTAGCTATTTTCAGGGATTTTGAAATTCACACCTGTGGGGATAGCATTACGCCCCTCTGAATCAACTTCCAAGGGCATGTATGGTTCTTCCAGTTTTGTGCCATCTATAAAAATCTGTCCGTGTGATATGAGCATGGTCTCACCGGGAAGTCCCACTATCCTCTTGATGATAAGGCGGCCTTTTTCCGTTGGGTGCTTTACCACTACGATTTGCCCCCTTCTAGGTTGAGTAAACCTGTATGATATCTTTTCTGAAAGTATCTGTTCATTATCATGGAAGTTTGGCTCCATGGAGCTTCCAGATATGACCATAAGCTCCCCAACGAATACGTTTGTGAGGACAAAGATCACAGCAGTTATGACTCCTAGTTTTAGGAAGTCCTTAAGACTTTCCTTTAGTCTTTTACTCATTTTTTGCATCTATCAATATTACAATCTGAATGAATTTATCTCAATATTTTGGTAATATGAGAAAGCTTTTGGGTCTATAGCTCAGCTGGTTAGAGCGCAGCATTCACATTGCTGAGGTCTCTGGTTCGATCCCAGATAGACCCACCAATTCCAAAACTAGTGAATTGGCTTTTTCTAGGTCTCCTCTGTACATTACAGTGTTCCAACCTTGATCCCTTGCTGCGGCTATGTTCTCTTCGCTGTCGTCTATGAATAGTAGTTCAGATGGAGTGGCACCTAGTCTGTCTTCCACAAGCTTGTAAGCTTCTTTGTCGGGCTTTTTGACCTTTTCTTGAGAGGAATCAAATATAAATGAGAAATAGCTGAAATCAGGATTGTTTTTTATCACGTGCTCCATGACCCCAAGCCAGTTGTTGGTAAATATCGCTAGTGTAACTCCTTTCTCATGCAGCTTCCTTGCCAGGCCCCAGCCGCTTTCTATTCGCTTTAGGTTTTGTACCCAGATGTTGCCTAGATCATAGTACTCTGCCGAACCTTTATAGTGCGCTATTGCTGCCTTCCAGAAGTCATCATCAGGGATATTGCCTAGTTCCAGGTCATCAATGTATTTTTTCAAAAATATCTTCAGATCATCTTTGGTCGTTCCCAGGCTCTCGGCAGTGGCAGACAACCCTATCTTCCAATTAACTAGCACCCCACCGACATCAAAAACCACATACTTTATTTTTTGCATGAGTTAAGTTTAGCAATAATTTCGGGCTTTTATGAGGTATACTAGATTTTGTCTATGATCGAATCCTACTGGATAAATAAAGGTCTTCCCGTAAAGTCGGTATGGTTACCCCTAGATAACCTTGATGGCATTTCTCCCATCCATCAGTCTTATGGTGTCTGTTTCAATGATAACAAGGAGGTGATGGTTATTCGCAATCCGTTGGAAGAGGGTGGTTTCAAACCGTGGAATCTTCCGGGGGGTACCCCGGAGGAAGGTGAAACACCTGTGCAGACATTGATTCGTGAGGTTGATGAGGAAGCTGATATATCAATAACAGATATTAAACTTCTAGGCGCTGTGGAAGTGCTTTGTCCGGGCAACTCAAACAAAGAAAAAGGGGATCATTACTATCAGCTTAGGTTTTTTGCAAAGATCTCTGAGATAAGGGACCAGACTCCTGACCCAAGTGACAACAAAATGGTTGAAAGGAAGCTTATACCTGCTGGGGAATTCACCGACTATATAAAGTGGGGTCCTGTTGGTGAGGAATTGATCAAAGTTGCGCTAGAAGAGTTTGAGAAAAGCAAGAATTTTATTATATGATATTCAGATGAAGAGAAAGAAGGTTCTATTCTGGATAATACTGTTAATACTAGTAGCAGCGGTTGTAATGTCTTATTTCAACAAAAGAGAACTTCTGAACTTTGACCCGAACATAGGACAGGCCGACATCATAAGTCCTGCTCTAAAGTAGTAAGTACAGAGCTAGGTATTTCATCAAACTGTTTATACTTTGCCGGGAGATATTGCTGTAGGAGCTCTGCTGTAGCTAAGGCCAAAACCTATATTAAGCTAAACGCAAACCACGTTATACCGGGGGTTATAGCGTCCTAAGTGTATTGATGGATTTGCATTCGGGGAATATATGGGCTAATTTTACCTAAACTGTTAGGTATCCTGATGCCAGTGGTGGGAGGGAGAAGATCAAGGTGGTTTACACTAAGGGCGATGTCGTCCGTTTATGTG
>JBAZBO010000030.1:0-10630 GCA_041671425.1 Patescibacteria group bacterium
TTCTAGCTTTGTATTTTTATCATCTGACTATGGACAGGAGGAAAGCGGTATACTGGGTCCTTTCCGGGGTAAGCTGTGGACTTGCTGTAATGATAAAGGGTGTGGTGGGTTTTTTGCCGCTTTTCTTCATATTTGGGTTTGAGCTGCTGACTTCTGTAGTTGAAAGCCGATTCAAGCCTAAGGAATACATAAAGCACCTCCTACTTGTTCTCTTACCTTGCTTAGTGGTTTTTATGCCCTGGCACATTGCCATGTACGCCAGGTTCGGGCATCAATTCCTGGATAACTACATTGGCTATCACGTTTTTGGTAGAGCACTTCGCGAGATCGAAGATAAGGGTAGGCCCTTTTTATGGTACCTAGTAGTTATGAAAGTCAGTATGAGGATCTGGTTCGTTGTGTTTATCTTTGCTTTGCCTTTTATGTCCTGGTCGTTTTGGAAAGAGAAGTCAAAAACCCATCTGTTTTGGCTGCTTTGGGTATTTTATATATTCCTGTTCTTCTCGCTGCCAAAGTCAAAGCTTGTATGGTACATAATGCCTATCTATCCCGCCACTGCCGTGATAGTAGGTTATTTCCTTGCCAGATTTTGGAACATTTTCACTTCAAAGTTCCGACTTTTTGCTGAACCGGTGCTTAAGCTCTTATTCTCTGTCGGTATCTTTGTTTTTGCACTGTTCTACCTGTTCTTATACAGAAACCTGGTGTACGTATCAGACCTTACAGGGCCTCAGGCGGAGCTTATGATGCTCAAGGATGAAGAATTTGGTACGGATACTCAAGTCTATCTGGATAGAATAGAGCTACCGATTGTTTACTTCTACCTAAAGAGCCCCTTTACGGTGGTTGACTTCACACCTTTGAAGAACACCCTTGATCTTTCACAACGCACCACGAGGGTAATATTCATTACGAAAGAGAGTAGATACAGAAGCTTTAGGGAAACCCATCCCGACATACAACTTGTTGCAGAGAGGAAAGAATGGGTATTGGCTTACCTTCCTTCACTAGAGGATCTAAAAGATGATTGAATCCTACTTTTTATAAAGTCTTGTGAAATAGATTGTAACTGCCAGAGCAACCATTGACGATACCAGGTGTGACCAGGCAAGTCCGTTGAGACCTGCTATTGGCACGAGATGAAAACAAAGCACTAGAAAAGTCCCAAGTCTTCCGGTATTGATTATCAGGATGTCCCCCGGTCTATCCTCAACAAAGAAGTAATTTTCCATAAAAGTATATATAGCGGTTATTGCACTTGAGGAGATAAGTATTCCTAATATTTGGGCGGCGTTGTTGAATTTACCGTCAAAGGCTTCTGAAACAAATAACTTTGATGCAAATATAGCGCCCACTGCCATGAGGATTATGGCAATAGATAACACGAATGTTTCCGTGAAATCTATCTTAAGCTTTTGTTTCTTTCTCTCCGAGTTTTGAGGGAGCAAAACGGTGAAGATAGATAGCGAGATCAGAGTGAAGATATTTGATATCTTGTCCGCTATGGAGAAAATCCCCACGCCAGTGAAGGCCCCTGTCATCTTGGCTATGGTGCTGGAAAGTGCCGGCCAGCCCTCCCTGATAAGTTGAGAGATACCTGCTGGTGTAGATTTTTTTATCATTCTTACGGATTCGAAAGTAATGTCTGGTAGTTTCTCCTCACGTTTCACATGCCTCAACAAGAAAAGGCTTCCAAAGATAGAAAGTGAGAATATTGTAAATGCGATCTCAGTGGTCAGACTGAAAACGTTTAGGAAAACCAATACGGCAAAGACAGTTTTTATGACCGCAGGAATGGTATTAAGTAGAATAATCTTTTTGTACTGCTCCTCTTTTTGGAATAAAGCAAAAAGCGTGATGTTGACCCCGTACCCAACTAGACCAGCTATGAAAATGACCACAAGATAGGAGCTCAAAAGCCCCAGGATTCCCAATATTGCCATAGAAACTACGATAGCAATTAGGAAGAGCAGGTACTTAGATGAGATGAAATCCCTTTTATGTCTTAATGTCTCGATGAAATTCTGCGCTACGAATATGGAGTTGGTACCAAAGTCCATTATCTTGGATAAAGAGACCAGGACGGTTGTCAAAAGGGCATACTTTCCGAATTCCTCGACCGTTAGGGACTTGGCCACTGCTGATAGGAACAGAAACCCCAACAGTGCGTTAAACACGTTCCCAGCGCTTACAAAAGATATCTTCAGCATCGATTTCTTCAGCACGCCCATATATTACCACTATTTTGTGGTCTTAAGGTTGCTATAATAGGGATATGAAGATAGGTATCGACTGTAGGATGTGGAATCAGACGGGTATTGGGAGGCATATCAGATGTATTGTGGATGAGTTGTCCAGGATGGATTCTGCGAATGAATACGTACTGTTTTTTCTGAAAGAAGATATCAACTCAGTGGAGCTTCCCGATAATTTCAGGAAAGTCTGTGCAAATATAAGGTGGCATACTTTTTCGGAGCAACTGATACTTCCCTTCATTTATCTGAGGGAAAGGCTCGATATTCTACATGTTCCGCATTTCAATGTTCCTGTTTTATATCCCAAAAGATTTGTTGCTACCATACATGATCTAACTATCTTGAGAGTGAAAACCGGCAGGGCTACCACGCTGCCGTACCCCATCTACTTTTTGAAACGCTTGGCTTTTAAGCTAAACCTTATCTCAACAGTAAAAAGAGCTTGCAAGATCTTTACGGTTTCTGATTTTGTACGTAAAGATATCCAGAATACCTTTGGAATATCTTCAGACAAGATAATTCTTACGCCAAATGCGGTGGATCCCAATTTTGTCATCCGCTCAGACGAAGAGGTGCTATCAAGGTATGGTATTAAAAGGCCTTATATTTTCTACGTTGGAAATGCGCACCCTCATAAGAATCTTGAGACTCTCATATCTGCATTTGAAATCATTTCCCACCGAATCGAGGATCTGGAGCTGGTACTGGCCGGAGGGAAGAGATTTTTCTATGAGAGATTGGAGAAAGAATGCAGTAATAAGAAGGTGAAGTTCATAGGGTTTGTGGAAGACGTTGATCTGCCTGCTTTGTATCATTTCTCTGAAGCGTTTGTGAACCCTTCTATGTATGAGGGTTTTGGGATACAGATCCTAGAAGCTTTTGCCTGTGGGACCAAAGTTATATGTTCGAATACCACTTCACTTCCGGAGGTTGGAGCAGATGTAGCCTATTATTTTGATCCTAGAGACAAAGAAGATATGGCTATGAGGATCATTCAGGCTTTGGATGATAAAGATACCTCAAGAAGGGAAAGAGGCTTTGGGATTGTGAAGACCTATTCTTGGGAGTCTTCGGCAAGAAAGATATTGGGAACCTATGAAAATTGCCATAGTCTTTGATGATCTTACACAGTTTGGTGGTGCCGAGCGGCTATTGTTGGCTGTTTTGGACATCTGGCCTGACGCCCCCTTGTACACCTCTGTTGCCTCGAAGGAATGGGTGGAACTTCTAGAGAAAAGGGGTACTACCTTAAAAACGTCCTTCATGCAAAAGCTCCCATTCAAGAAGAGATTAAACAGATTATATGGGGCTTTGGGACTCCACATTTTGGCCATGGAAAGTTTTGATCTCTCGGGCTATGAAGTTGTTTTCTCTATATCTTCACGATATGCACACGGTGTGGTGACTAAGCCAGGTACCAAACATATTTGTTATATGAACTCGCCCGGTAGGATGTTCTGGGAGCCCAATAGTTACTTTGAAAATGAGGGGTTTTTTACGCGCTTCAAGGGATTATCCTTGTCTCATCAAAGATTATGGGATTATTCTGCTTCCCATAGAGTAGACCGCTTTATAGCTAATTCTTTGACTCCCCGGGCGAGGATAAAGAAGTACTATGGTTTGGATTCACATGTTATATACCCTTTCTATGAGTTCCCTAAGACAGTGATTGAACGAGGATCATCCCCATACTTTTTGGTCATTTCCAGGCTTCAGTCTTGGAAAAAGATTGATATAGCAATAAAAGCCTGTGGTGAGCTCCACCTCCCGTTGAAAATAATTGGGGACGGTCCTCAAAGAAAAGCGCTACAAAAGCTTGCAAAGAAATATGAAAACATAGAAGTCCTTGGGTATGTTACAGAGGAGGAGAAATACGATGCCATTGCCGGTTCCAAAGCGCTAATACAAACCCAATTGGAAGACTTTGGGATAGTTCCTCTTGAGGTTATGGCTTGCGGTAAACTGGTGATCGCTTTTGGTGCTGGGGGAGCTCTTGAAACAGTAGTTCCAGGAGAGACGGGAGAGTTCTTTGGTTCCCAGACAGTGGAAAGTCTTATGCAGACACTGAAAACCTTTGACCCTCAAAGGTATAGTACTGATAATTGTAGGAAACGTGCTGAGGCATTTACCAAGGAAAGATTCCAAAAAGAGGTTAAAAGTTTTGTTGATACTGTATACTTAGAAAAGTTATGACCTTTTACGATATAGGGAAAAGGGTGTTTGATATCCTTGGCTCTGCTGTGGGGATATTGCTCTTCTCCCCTGTAATGATAATAACTGCCGTTTACATAAAGGTGGTTTCCCCTAAAGGTCCCATCCTTGCTGATGCACCAAAAAGGGTGGGCAAGAATGGTAAAGAATTCAAGTTTTACAAATTCAGGTCTATGATACCCAATGCTCATAAGTGGTTCTTGGAGCATCCGGATGTGTATAAAAAATACGTTGAGAATAATTACAAGCTAGATCCGGATCCCCGTTGGATAAAAGGCGCAGAGTTTATTCGCGACTATAGCATAGATGAACTCCCCCAGTTCTTTAATATTTTTCTGGGTCAAATGAGCCTGGTAGGACCTAGATCGTATTATCCCTTTGAATTAAAGGAACGAGCAGAGAAGTTTCCCAGCACCAAAAAGGACATAGCCCAAGCTATAAAGGTTAAACCTGGACTAACGGGAGTTTGGCAGATCAGTGGGCGGTCAGAGATTGGTTTTGTGGAAAGAGTTCGTATGGATGCTGTGTATGCGCAAAAGAAATCTTTATTGTATGATTTACTGATACTTCTTAAAACGCCTTATGTAGTATTGGCAAAAAAGGGAGCTAAATAATATGGATAAATCTAAACTTTGGAAAACGAATGGTTCCACACCCGCGAACCAGAATATTATAAACACACGAAAGATTGCGGGTGGTCTAGGCGTGCAGATAAAAAATAGAAAGGCATTTATGCAAGGAAAATTGTTCAAGGTCCTGCTAGGACTTATTGGTTTTGTAGCTGCCCTTGCGCTTGCTTTGTACATAATTGCAGTAAGACCTGCACAGGCGGTTTTGGGTAAAGTGAAGATTTTGGGTTCAGACACACAAGTGCTTCAAGCCGCTTTTATTGATAGAGACCTGATAACTGTCGAAAAGACTTTGGGCACAATAGCCACAGACTTGGAGGAGATAAAAAAGTCCAGAAACGCTAATCTGGCCTGGATGGAAAAGCTCTCTTTCACAAGACCCTATTATCAGGATACTGAGAGGTTCCTAGCAGCGGGGTTCTATGGCGTTGATGCCGTAAAAGAAGCCGTTCAATTGATGAAGCCTTTCGCTGATGCTGCAGGTTTAAGGATTTCTGAAGAGCAAGTGATAGACAACACCAGTTTGATGGATGCCATCCCAAATTGGATTGCTGCTATGCCGGGAGTTGCTGAGGGTTTGGATAAGGTAGTTGTACCCCTGACGTCTGCAGGAGATGAACTATCGCATGTGGATCCCTCTAGATATCCCGAAACCTTTAGGGGCAAGGAAGTACGTTCCACTATTGAATATATCAAGAACATATTATCCGATCTAAGTAGTAGTACCCCTGATATAAAAGAGGCACTTCTAGTCATACCTAGTCTTCTGGGTGTGGATTCTGCCGAAAAGAGATATATGTTGATCATGCAAAATGATAAGGAGATAAGACCAACAGGAGGTTTTTGGACCAGTTATGCCACTTTTAGGATGAAGGATGCTATGCTTGTGAACTATGATGTCGAATCCAAAGACATGTACAGCATAGACGATGCCCTTGACGCTATAGATTACTATTACGATTTCCCCGATGCGCCCCCAGCGTATGCCAAGTATCTGAAAGTTGAACACTGGTATGCTAGGGATACCAATAGCTCTCCTGATTTCCCAACATCCATTGATCAATTCATGTCCTTTTATAACCTAGCTAGCCAGGTGAACCCCTATGAGATAAAACCAGTGTTTGCGGTCATTTCCATAGACACCAGGGTAGTAAGTGAAATGATTGGGGTAACAGGTGATGTCACTGTGAATGGTGTGACTTATACGCCGGATAATGTGGTTTTGGAGTTGGAAAGGATTGCAAGCCTTTCTATGGCCGAGCAGGTGGGTAGGAAGAGAGTCCTTGGAAGTCTTATGAAGGCTATGCTTCAGAACGTGCTGGAATCGGACAAGAACCTTTGGCCTAAGCTTATAGACAAGACCATAGATCTTGCCAACAGGAAGCACATCCAGACCTACTTCTTTGATGAGAAGGCTCAGGCTTTGGCTGAGAAGTACAAGATTGGCGGTAGGATAATAGATCCGGTTGTGGGTGATTATGCCTATGTTGTCTCAACGAACTTGGGAGGCGATAAGACCAACTGGTTTGTAGATAAAACCGTCAAACACACTTTGGCCAATGAGGGTGGAAAGTGGCTCAGGACTGTTGAGATAACCTACAATTATCCACAGCCCTCTGAAGAATACGGTCCATTCATCAAGAGGTTTAGAGACTGGGTTAGGCTTTATGTTCCTGATGGGTCCACCTTAGTAAGTGTGGAGGGATCGTCAGACACCTTTGGCTCAGCAGTGGAAAGAGGCAAGGTTTACTTTGATGGCTTTGTGGAGATTGGTCCAACTGAGACGGCTACCATGACCTTCAAGTATTACCTGCCTGATACAGCTGTCAAAGAAGGTGTGTATGATCTGTATCTTCAGAAGCAACCCGGTATAGAAAGAGAAAAGCACGTGGTTGTGGCGGGCGGTACATCTCAGGAAATAGACTTGGTCAAGGACCAAAAAGTAAGCATAAAGCTCTAGCATGAAAAGCTATTCCCTGGACTGTTTTGTCCTTAGGTCCGTGAACTACAGGGACTCGGATAAGATATATACCCTATATTCCAAGGAGGTTGGGAAGTTGTCTGCGATGGCTAAGGGTGTGAGAAAAATCACTTCCCGAAGAGCGGGCAGTCTGGATACTCTAAACCATGTGACCATAGGTGTTCATGAATCTCAGAGTGACTTCAGATTTATTACAGAGACCAGACTAGACGAATCCTTTGAGAACATCAAAAAGGATTTAAAAACTTCTGCTTATGGCTACTATATTTCCGAACTTATCTTCAAGAATGTTGATGAAAACGAGAAAACTGAGGAGCATTTCAATTTCATCCTGAAAACGTTAAGGGCTATTAACAAAGAACCCGAGAATGTTTCCAAGTACGTCAACTTCTTTGAGAAGAATTTCATGAAACTTCTAGGTTATCAGATGAGCTTGGACAAGTGTGTTTTCTGTGGGAAGAGATATGAAAGCTCTTGGCCAGAGATACGGTTTAATTACGATTTGGGTGGACTGTGCTGTGGGGATTGTGAGGGCAGGGGAGTACTCATAAAAAGATCAGAAATAGACATGGCCATAAAATCTTATGTCAGGCAGAAGTTAGGTGTGAATTTTGTATCTCTGGAGACTTTCGGGAATGCCGTTATGGACAAATAAAATTTGGGTTATCGTAGTTCTGTTCCACCCCACTCCACGACTGTGAAACCATGATGCAAGAACGGCGCGAATTCCTGAGGTCCTACATTTGTGAATTCTGAAAGCGGTTTATACACCATGAAAACTCTCAGTACAGAGTCCGGTTTGGGAGATACATCTATAATTACTTTGTCTTCATATTCCTCTTTAGATGCAAAATGTATCAAATTGTAAGGGTTTTGTTTCATCTTTGGGTACCAATACACGATGAACTCGTTGTACTCTTTAGGTGTAAGCCCTATCGTAGCTAGCTTATTCTGCAAAAATTCAGCTGTATCTTCTCCTTTTACAACAAACCCCGTTGTGAGATCGTATTTTGCTGTTTTATCCGGATTTCCTTCCCAAAATAAGTAACTGTACTCTCCCCCATCTTCTTCATTTATTAGTCTGCCATCTGGATAGGCGATAACATCCCACCCATTGTTATATTTTGGATATGTAGCAGAGAAACCCGGTTCGTATGTGACCCTTACGTGTACATCTGTCTTTTCCTCTGGGTAAAGGTACACAGCAGGTTTCATTGGAATTATTTCCCCTGAATAATAGTCATAGCCGCAATCATAGAAAGCTGGAGCATAGGCCCCATAGTTAATGCTACACAAAAGTCTTTCTATTGGTGATATGGCAAATGGGTCGACCATTCTGTAGATTATAGGTAAACCCACAACAACTGCTATTAATGAGCCGGATAGGGCAAGAAGAATCTTAACTATCTTCACAATAAAATTGTATCACGGTATTTATTGTCTAGTGCTCGAAGGCCCCAGTCTTCTTGGTGTCGGCCTTTAGAAGCTCTGCGGGGAATATTGTGAGACTTCCAAACCTGTTATTTATGTCGTCATAAGCGTGGAGGATTTTCTCCTTCTTTTTTCTGTCCTCAAAAAGATCCAGCTGGATATTGCGCTCCTCTGTCAGGTTGGTTATTCCCATACCTACAAGTCTTATCTCCCCGTAAAGTCTTACTTTTTTTAGCATTTTTTCTATTTCCTTAAACATCTCCCCACCGGTATTTACAGGTTTTCTCAAGGTTGTTCTTTCAAAGATGTAACCGCCTTTGTGGATCCTTAGACCCATGAAGATAGTCCTGCCTGCGAGCCCCTTCTTTCTAGTCCTTTCTGCTACCATTTCGCATAATCTTCTTAAGTTGCTTCTTATAACTCTCATGCTTGTAGTCCTTTTCTCCAAGGTATGCTGGTGGCTGATTGATTTCACTTGAGGCTTATCTTCCAGTTTTGCTACCTCAATTTCTCCCATACCCCAACTGACTTGTTTTAGGTATGTGGCTCTGGCTGGTCCGAACATTTTTTCCAGGGTATCGTATGAAGTCTCTCTTATATTCTTTAGTGAGAAGATTCCACTTTCATTTAGATGTTCTTCTGTTCTTGGTCCCAGGCCGCAAAAGTCTGTGAGCTTTACACTGTCTATCACCTCAAAAAGGTTGGTTTTGGTAATCTCAAAGAAACCATTGGGCTTTTTCAGCTCAGATGCGATCTTGGCCAGGAGTTTGTTTGGGGCGGAGCCGATAGAGCAAGTAACCACTTCTCCTATTTCCTGTGCTATATCTTGTTTTATCTTTCTTGCTACTTCCCCGGCACCCCCAAAAAGTTCAGCTGTTTTTGTCAGGTCCAAAAAAGCTTCGTCTATGCTAAAAACTTCTATGAGATCTGTATACCTTGAAAATATCTCCAGGCTTTTCTTATGAATATGGTTGTACTTGGTGAAATCCCCCGGTACTGAGATGAGGGTGGGGCAGATCTCTATAGCCTTGAAGTAGGGCATCCCAGTTTTTATTCCCAGTTTCTTAGCTTGGATAGAAGCCGCAGCAGCAATACCCCTTTGTATATCGTAACCGGTCACTATTACTGGTTTACCCCTTAGAAAAGGATTAGCCTGCTGTTCTACCGAAGCAAAGAAGGAGTCATAGTCTATGTGAAAGATGGTCTTACTTCCCAGAGGTTGGGGTGTAAACATCGCAAAGCCTCCAAGTCAGACTTTTGGTGTCAAAACTTATCTGATAGGCATCTGTTTTTGTAGCTATGGCAAAGTTCACCGTTTTTACACTCCCGTTCTGGACTTCATGCACGAAATTGATGGTATCAACCAGAAAGGGTCTTTTATTCCAGACAAATTTTAAGGGAATTATCTTGTTATTTCTAAAAAGGGCTAGTACTTGGATGGGTTCATTCAGCATCTTGGGCACATTCATATACTATCCGAATCAAACCCGAAGGTCAATGAGATGTTGTTTTTATTTGAGGATAGTCTCGCATTAGGAGTGATCGTACTTTTTGTCCTTACCTCCGAGATAGCGGTTGGTGTGTTTGTCTTTAACCTCTTTGGTTGGAAATCTTGCCTCGTTGTCTTTTATAGTTCTCTCTATTGCATTATCAATGTCTACCTCACACCCATTAGCTAATAACGCGAGGAACCAGAATATATCCCCAATACCATCCTCAACCTCATTTTTATTGTCCACGAGTACCTGATGCAGCGTGTCTGGATTCTGTTCCCATTTGACGATATTACGTAACTCACCGATTTCTTCAACTATACCTAAAAGCAGATCCTTGGGGTTGTGAAACTGCCCCCAGTTCCTGTCCTCTGCGAACTTCTTGATTGTTTGTTGGTAATTATTCATGTGTTGTGATGATAACATACTGGAATTTGGGAAGGAGCTTCTATGTTTTGAGGACCCTCCTTAAGATGAATCTGGCTTAATCACTCCATCCGCTTCTAGCTTTCGGAGTAGTTCCGATGCTCTTGCATAATCAATGATCAGTTTTTTCTGCAGGAAAATAGCTGAGGTTTTATTGTGTTGTAGTACCAGCGCTTTGGCCTTCTTATAAAGTTGTTCCATCCA
>JBAZBO010000031.1:0-10586 GCA_041671425.1 Patescibacteria group bacterium
GGAAGCAATCGGAGTTTGAGCTTCGAAAGACATTTAACGTCTAATGTTGATAGTTGGACTGCAAAAATTCTCCCTGCTCGACTATCCGGGTAGGGTGAGTTGTATCGTTTTTACTGTAGGCTGTAACTTTGGCTGTGGCTACTGCCATAATCCTGAACTAATACGCATCTCCAAAAATTCCCCTTTCCTGGATGAAGAGGAATTACTGGGTTTTCTCGTAAAGAGAAAAGGAAAGCTAGATGCCGTGGTCATTACTGGCGGCGAGCCCACATTGCAGAAAGACCTTTGTGATTTCATTAAAAAAGTAAAAGCAATGGGTTTCTTGGTCAAATTAGATACAAACGGCACCAATCCTGATGTTTTATCGTTGCTGTTGGATGAGAAGCTGCTGGATTATATTGCAATGGATATAAAGGGCCCGCTAGCAAGATATAGTGAGATCGTTAACAAAGATGTGGATGTGAATAAAATAAATGAGAGCATTCAGATCATCATGAATTCGAGGGTAGATCATGAGTTTAGGACCACGATAGTGAAAGGGCAGTTGAAAGAGGAGGATTTTGTGGCTATGTCCAAGCTTATAAGTGGAGCGAAGAGATACTTCCTACAGAAGTTCGTTCCATCAAAAACCCATCTTGCAGAATTCATGAAAAAAGAGGCTTATGACAGAGAAACCATGAATAAGTTTGCAAAGATTATGGCAGAAACTGTCAAATATGTTGCTGTAAGGTGAGTCTTACCAAGTAAGTCTTGTTTACCCCGTGAGAAATAACATCAAAGTCAAAACCAGCATCCTCACATTGGCTTTTTAAGAAGTATAGATTCATGTAGCTCCAAGTAAACGTTTCTCGCTCGCTGCAATATTCGGCTGTAATCTCGCAATCTATATATTCCGCTTCGTAGTTATGTTGTATACAAAGCACCTGTCCGTCAGGATTTAGGAGGTCTTTTATCTTATGAAGGAGTTTATCGAGTGACTCCGAGCTTCCTCCCAACCCAATGTTGCTCTCAAGGAGTGTGATTGTGTCGAACTTGAGGGTTGGCTCGTAAGTGAAGACATCTTGTTTTATACAGTTCTCCAGGCCTTTTTTGTGGCAGATGTCTATCAGATAGTCTGATATATCAACTCCAATAACTTCCGCACGTTTTTGCATATATGGTATGTAGTAGCCAGTAGCGCAACCTATATCTAGCGTGTTTCCCTTGACCATACTGATCAATTTTTTCTCCAACTTGTCTAGCTGCCAGTATTTTCTGAAATATCTTTTTATATTCTTTTTAGTTCTTTTTGGACTTATATCTTTGTATGTAAAGTAAAGAGGAATCTTGATAGTTTTATTAAAATAGTCTGATACTGCTTTTCCGAAGAGGTCCATGTGAAGATTATCTCATGAAAAACTTCCCGGCCTGAAACACATGAATAAATCCATATGTTCAAGCCGGGTTGGGTGCCTCATCGCGATGAGCAGCAGATCTGTGCCTTTGTTCCAGCGACCAGCTTTCCAGTGTTGTATAAAAGATAATCTGGAACCGAGCTGTCCGGAACATTGCACTCTTCCTTGATTAGCTCCCACAGGGTGTCTCCCTTGGTCACAGCAACTGTTCTCAGATCGTTGCAGGCGTCTGCCCCTGTCACTGAGGACACGGAGACGTTGGTGAAGATGGGTGTGGTGATCTCTCTTTGAACAACCTCAATTCGGTTGGTCCAAAAAAACCTAACCACCGTCACCAAACCGATGATGGCGAGCAGGGTCCATGCCACCCTTGCCACCCGAACCATGAACTCCCAAACTGCTCTGAACATTTCTCTCCTTTTCACAGATAGATTTCCGGATAGCGAAGATTATAGGTTAAATAGTAATTTTGAGCAAATTGGATATTAACGCTCTTTTGTACTAAAATTTTGTCCTCGGGGATTTTCCCGCAGAAAAAAGGGGAGGACGTATGGCTACACTTGGTTTTGATCCCGAACAGTCTGAAATCGGCAAAAATCCTTTATACCCCGACCCTTGCGTTATCTTTGGCTGGGGGCACTGGAGCGATGCTGACATCTTGCGCGCTTTCTTAATCAACGGTGAGAAGGTCTTGCTTCGTATCGTTGAGGAGAGGGCCCCGCAATATCAGACACTATTAAGTGAGGAGGATTCCACTACCGATGCTTTGCTGGGGTGTATTCTGGAAGGCCATGCACCTTTGTATGCCCGATGTAATAAGGAGGGAATAGCATTTGCCCAGAAAGAACTTGCGGAGTGGGTCAAGCCTGAGGATCTGGCTGTCTGGAGAAATGCAATCTGGGAAGAGATCAAAAGGACCCAAGATCCGGTGGTGTTGATGTCGGTCAGAAGGCTTCTTGGTCTGTGTTGAGTCTTGTGGCGGTGCCAGACGTGGTTTAAGAAACCCCCGGCGCCGCCCTGTCAATTCTCCAATCAGTATTGAACAGTTTAGCAGTTTGTACTACAATAGTCGGATTTAGTTCTGCAGCCGGCAGTTTGTTCATAAGTTTTGTGGGCAGTCTGCCTGGTGCAGGGAAATTGGCAACCTGCGAATTCATCGCTCTAGTCCAAATCAGACTATGAGCTAGTCAGAAAAGGGGAGGTTCTGGCATGAGAGTCGTGTGTAAGGTGTCTGCAAAGGACAGGGCAGCGTTAACCCGTCTTCGCGACCTTTTAAAGGAGCGGGGTATACGAACGTGTTTTGTCCGGGGCGGCACCATCGTGGAACTTCAGTGCATTTCTGGTGAGCCAGGCATCTGCGTGGCGGAATACTTCGTACCAAAAGAGATTCCGTCCAGCTACAGTTCCGAATTCTTTCTCGAAGCAGAGGAAGAACTTCTCGCTGACGGTTCCTACTCAGTAGTTTGTGGCGTCCGAGGAAGGATACTCAAACCATTCCTGATTCTGAGCGGTGGAAGGCGCTCCTTCGTGCACGCGAGGTTTTCAGTTCCCCGTAGACTTGTCACGGTGACTGCAAACGATGATCGCGTTTCCATTGAGGAGCATCGGCTGGTAGTCATGCCTGATCCTAATATCCTGGAGCTGCAAACCAGGATCTGCTGGGAAGGAAGGCATGTGGATCTGCCGTATTGCAACGGTTACAAGTGTTTTCGTTCGGCAGTTTCTGCAGCAGTCTTGGGAGAGAGGTACTACCGCACTGGCAGGTAGCGTACTCGTGGTGGCTTGAAAGACAAGAAACAGACTGAAATGGCGGCAAGATATGGTCCAAACAACCCAACATCTTGCCGCTTTCCTGTTTTGGGGTTATTTTTTGGCGAATGAATTTAGTATGAATTAGCCATAAGTAGTACGTTGATAGTAAAATGATGCTTAAGATTACAGTTTAATCTATGGTGACCCCACGGAGAATCGAACTCCGATTGCCGGGATGAAAACCCGGTGTCCTAACCGTTAGACGATGGGGCCGAAAGTGGCTGTTAACCCTGCTATTTTAGCATAACAAACATTTATTTCTACAATCTGATAAAATTCAAATGCCCAATTGATATGGATATATTGCATAGATTATTCTTATACATCACATCGTTTGTGCTTTCGGTATATCCAAGCACAAAGTTCGTGGAAGGGGTTGTAGGTCAACCTCAATCTTTTCTTCCAGGATATGCCATTTCTGACACCGACAAGACTATTTCTAATCTAATATACAGAGGTCTTTTCAAGTACGATATCTATGGGGTGTTGCAGCCGGATCTTGCAGAAAGCTGGGAAATCGATTCAGAGGGTATTGTGTACACTGTCAAACTGAAGGAGGACCAGTTTTGGTCAGATGGATCAAAGATAACCTCAGATGATCTTATATATACAGCTTTCAATAGCACGGATCTGCAGGGAGTGGGTACAGATAAGGTTGATGAGCTTACTGTCCGATACATTTTACCCAATAAATACTCACCATTTCTTAATATGCTAACTGTGGGGGTTATGCCCGATGGTTCTAAAGAGATGGATCCTTTGCGACCAGTCACATCTGGACCTTTCAATTTGTTGGAAACTGAAAAAAGCGGTCCGATAGTCCAACAGGTACTTTTGTACAATACCAACAGTAATGAAAGGATAAAGAAGCTGGTGTTTAGGTATTATTCAAATGAGGAGGAGCTGGTGATTGCGGCCAGGTTGGGGGAAATAGACGGTTTTGTTTCGTCTCAGCAATTGGACTTGGAATCGTTCAAAACATACAAATACCCCATGCAAGGTGTGTACTATGCAGTATATTTCAACCTTGAGAATAAGAAGCTTGGTGATGTGAAATTTAGAGAAAAGCTGCAGAGTGTCCTTCCGATAAGAAATCTGGTCGAGGATAAAGGTATCTTAGTTGAAGGTCCCATAAGCCGCAGTTTATTTACAGATAAGGCACTGGAATTTGACAAGTATGACAAGGATCATTTTCCTGAAGCTTACAATGAATCCCTGACCCTAACTGTACCTGATATCGAAGCTCATGTTGTTATGGCCAGAAAGATAAAGGACATATGGGAGGCACAGCTTGGTATAGATGTGTACATAAAAACTGTAAGCCCAGATAGATTTACCGAGGATATTATAAAGCCCAAGGATTTTGAGGTTTTGTTCTATGGTCAGGAGGTGGGAAGGGATCCTGACAGGTATATAAATTGGCACTCTACTCAGAAACAGTTTCCAGGCTTAAACATATCTGGTTTCGAGCAGGTAAGGGCAGATAGGGCTTTGGAGGAAGGAAGGAATGAACTTGATAGTAAAATGAGAGTGGTTCATTACAACGAATTCCAGGAAGTGATCCTAGGAAATGTTCCGGCGATATTCCTTTACCATCCCTTTATTAACTATTACGTTGATGAGAAAGTTGTAGGGATAGGGGATAAGACTACCTTTAATAGGGTGGACAGGTTCTCGGATTTTGGGAACTGGTCTCTCATAAGGGTAAACTAGCACTTAACTCTTTGTACTATTTCCTGCATAATTATCTATATGCCAAAAGTGAAAGAATTCATGAGATCTAATTGGCAATACTTTCTCCTGGTTTTTGTTGTAGTTGCAACATATTTTGGCTCCCTGAGAAACGAATTTGTTTCAGACGACATACACACTTTTGTCAAAAATACAAATATACAAACCTATACAGGTCTTTCTTTCATGGAGAAGATAGGCATTCAAAATCTCATCTACCATTTCTCTTTCAAGTACTTTGGTCTAAACCCCACACCTTTGCATATTCTTTCACTGGTTCTGCATGCATTGAATGTGATCTTGTTCTACAACTTTGCCAAGTTACTTTTTGATCGGAAGATATCCTTAAGCAGTGCTCTTCTGTTTGCCGTTCACCCGTTGAATAGTGAGACAGTACTTTGGGTCTCTGCTGTCAATTATCTGTTTTGTTTCCTAAGTTACATTGTAATAACTAAGCTTTATTTGAAAGCTAAAAATCTAACTTCACTAATACTTCCGCTTTCTATTTATGCTGTTCTTCTGGTTCTGGGACGTAACGTCTGGATGACACTTTTGCCATTGGTTCTCTTGTTTGCAGCGCTTATATCTGGCGGTAAACCCATAAAAGAGGTAGCTAAGGGGTTATCACTATTTTTCCTGGTATCATTAGTAGGTTTTTTTGTTCTTTTCAGGGGCTTATATGTAGGAAGAACCAGCTATATTCGCCAGATCAATGAGGGTGTTGACGCAAGGATGCTTAAATTCTCTATCCCTTATTCTATTGGAAGTACTGCAAAGCTGCTGGTGTATCCGCAGAATCTCACTTTGTACCACGAGGGTGAGTTTGCCCTTCCAAGTTTTGTAAAAGCCAGCAGACTGATTTTAGGCGCCCTCATAATTCTTGAGCTTTATCTTTTTGTAAAACAAAGAAAGCTTTTCTATGTTTCAGCAATGATATTTGTAAGCATCCTGCCCTCTTTGAGCCCCATAAGAGTTTCTAACTTTTTTGCAGAAAGATATGTTTACTTTGGCAATGCCTTCTTTTGTATCCTCATATCTTACCTTTTTGCCTATGTGGCAAAGAAAGCAAAGTCTACGGAGCTTTTCTACATTTTCATGTTTGTTTTAGCCCTGGTCTATTCGTCTAAAACTTTGATCAGAAGTGCTGAATGGAAGAACCCGATCGTTTTTTGGGAGGCTACTGTTAGGGAGTCATCAAATAGCTCGGGGGCGTTTAATAATTTGGGGATAGAATATGTAAGGGTTGGAAGGTTCAATGATGCTCTTATACAGTTTCAGAAGTCTGTAGCTATCAATCCCAGAGTTCCTGATGCTCAATACAATATAGGGAAAATCCTTCTTGTGGGTGGCAGGTATGATATGGCGGAACCTTACCTTTTGAATGCCCTGAAACTATCACCGAATGAGCAGAAGATCATTGATGCTGTGAACACTCTGAATGCGAAGAAGCAGGGACTTTAGCGTGCTATAATCCCAGAGCTGTATGGTGGCCTTAGTTCAGCGGTAGAACGCCGCCCTGTGGAGGCGGATGTCACCGGTTCGATCCCGGTAGGCCACCCCAGAAAATTAGGTTGATATTACAACATTATTTATATATACCCTAACGGTTATTCGAACCAATTCAGTACTGATATACTATAAGTGTGCATCTATCCAAATATTTCTTCAACATCGCAAAGTCTCCTATAGGAGATTTGATAGTCGGTTTGGCATTCGGAAAATTTAGTTCATTGCTCCCGGTTAAGAAAATAAAAGAGACAGATAAAGCAGTAGCATTTTGGCACCCCAGACCTTTTTGGGAATATCATGTGCTGATTGTACCGAAAGCCCCAATAAAGAGTTTATTGGATATTACTGAGGATAATTCATCTTATATGTTTGGTGTTTATATGCTGCTTTCCGATGTAATTAAGGAATTAGGTTGGGAAAACGAAGAATATTCAACACTTATAAATGGAGGCAAGCGACAGGAGATTGGACAACTTCACTTACACTTGTTTAAAGGTACGGAGATATAATCATTTAAACATTTGCAATTACTTTTTGAAACATGACCAAAACATCAACTAATTGGTTCAGATTAGCCTCCACTACCGACCCCATCTACTTTCTGTTGTTATAGCAATACATTTAACTCACATTACGAATAAATTTCTGCCTAGTAGTCAAAAAAACTGTAACGACTTAAAGTTGCTCTACTTCTTTAATGGTAATAAGGGAAGAAGCCTTAACTTCGGGGAGTGGTTTAATTCTTTTTATGTAGGATTCTAATGACATGATTCTATCTAGGTCTGTTATTCTTTCCACAAATTCTATTCCTTCCATGTGGTCGTACTCGTGTTGGATTACTCTTCCTAAAATGCCATCTGCTTTCAATCTGAACAAATGCCCATCCATATCGGCAGCTTCAACTGTTATAACTTTCGGTCTGACCACAGGTGCCAATATAGTTGCGTTTGCAACACAACCGCAACCCTCCCATATTTCTATTTGCTCTTTTGAAGAAAAAACTATTTTAGGGTTGATGTATACCCTCAGAGTATCGGTTTGCTCCTTAGGTCGTATTTCAGTTTCTCTTGGTTCTGTGATAAACAAACGATAATTTTCACCAATTTGGGGTGCGGCTATGCCGATTAAACCATTAGCCATCATTGTATCCACCAAATCTTTAATGACCTGTTTAATCTTATGGCTTTTTAAACTAGTTACTTTTTCGTTATGAGCTTTTAATAGTGGATTACCAATTTGTAACGTTTCTCTTACTGCCATAATCCCATACTACTCAAATTATCTATTTCTGTCTAATTGATGACAAAATTTGGATCGGAACCCTCAGTAACTGTGATAGGAATATAATATGGTTCCATTTGTGGATGTTTAGAGACCCCATACTATAGGAAGCCTCCAACTATTTATATCAGATATAATAAGCATGTGAGAGAAATAGTATTTGCTACAACGAACAACGCTAAAATAGAAGAAATTGAACGTGTTTTAACTCGTTTTGGCTTTACCGTAACTCACGCAAAGCTAGAAATAGAAGAGCCTTACGGTTTAGGTCTTGAAGCTATTGCTAAAGCAAAGGCTTTAAATGCTCATCAATTACTAGGCAAACCTTTAGCTGCAATAGATACAGGTTTCTATATAAACTCACTAGATGGTTACCCGGGAGACCACGTGGGTGATGCCATAAAGAAAGGACTAGATTGGATAATAAGTTCTGTTGAGGGAAAGGATCGCACATGTTCTTACAAAAACTGTCTTGCATATATGGATGAAACACTAAAAGAACCTGTGGTTTTTGAATCGGAGTTGGTTGGCACGATAAGTGACGCTCCAAAAGGAACACTCAAACCATTGTGGTGCCCAATACACAGAATATTTGTTCCTGAAGGAAAAGATAAAACACTTGCGGAAATTGCTGAAACAGATGAAGGTTTTATTGCCTGGCGTGAGGAACGTTATTATCACTCTACTTCCTATAAACTCGCTAATTGGTTGTTAAGTCACTCATCGTAAGCTGTAAGGTCAATAAATTCTCACCAGGATTGTTTTTACTTTGTACTGGCAGACAGTAAGCCGCACCAAACGCACTAGAAATCCACCAGTATTGTCAGAATAGAACCAATTGCACCCACGAAGAAAGTCCAGGTCCAACTATTGGTCAGGTACAGGACTACGCCTACCAATACTAGTACGATTAGTCTTATTCCGTGTAGCATGATCTCTCTGTATATTAGAAAGTCCGAAACGCTTCCCTCTAATGATTTCTCGTATATGGAAGCGTTGAAGGGAACGTTGTAAGAGGGGGAGTTTGCGTTGTCCAATATTACATTTGCATACAAAAATCCTAATGAGTTGAAAAATACTCTTGATATCTGCAAGAGAGAACCAACCGCTACGCCTAGAGAGTGAATGACCTTTTTCCCCTTTGTATCTATAGCCTTTCCTACAATAACAAGCAGGATCATTGCCAGAACACTAGATGATGTAATCAAAAATCCTATTTCGACAAAGCTTTTAATTCCGAAATAAAGCATCAGTGTCCAAAAGATGGCTGAAATTGTACCGGATATGGTACTGCCCCCTAGCGCAAGCGATGTCTTTATGTATGCACGGTTTTTAATGAAATTCGAGTAGACATCGCTGAAAGTGTGAGTTCTATGTTCGCCTTCCCGGACAAATATGATTATTGGAAGTGTTGATATCAAAAGCAGAAATATGGCAAATCCATATAACACAGAAAACCCCAGATGAGCTATCATCAACGCCCCTAACAATGGGCCCAATGTAGAAGAAAGGCTCACGAGCAGGTCTCTTTTACCTATCTCAGCACCATATTTTTTGTCTCCATCATCTGCTCTTTTGACAAAAAAGATGTGGTAGGGGATCCAATAAAACGTGTTGTGAACCCCACAGAAAGCCGCAGCGATCAAAATGAAAGCTAGATTATGCTCCGCAAGGGAGAGAAATGCATAGCATGCTATCAAAAAAAGCTGGCTAAAAAATATAGTCTTTTTTAGAGTCCATTCGAAGATCAATCTTCCAAAGATCAATATGCTTAGGACCACTACAAGAGAGCACACCGCAAAGAAAAGAATGACCCACAAAAAGCCGTTTGTAACCAGATTTTCGGATAGTACTAGTTGCTCCTTAGATAAGTTGTATATATAGATAGGGATGAAAATACCAAGTAGGGATTGGGCCAATCCGTAGATCACATGTGTTACATATATGGCATGGACTTCGTCTAGAGTGTAATCTTTGGCTCTGGAAATTTTACTTAGTAAAGAATGAAGCCACATTTTTGAACTGTCATTCAGTTCTTCTTTATTATACGCGAAACACAGATTTTTTGGGTTATTTACAGAGTTCCCCCCGCAGGTTTAAAATACAACGCATGTCCTCACCGAAATTCGAAAAACAATATAACGAAATGATAGAGAAAAACAAGGAACTTTTTGATGAACTAAAGTTAAGAAGCACTAATCCTAAGTCTGAGGATTTTAAAGAAGTTCAGCGTAAAGCCTTGCGCATTGTCCGTCGCAGCGAGGATACTCTTTGTTCCAAGACGGAAAATACGCACTTTTCCAGCTTCTCTTCTGGCTTAGCAGACAAGTTCTGGGAAATGGTTAGAAGTAATTACCCAGAGATAGACTATCCTACAGATTAGTGGATTACCCCATAAGGTAGTACAATATCATGACGAAAGGAGGTAAAAAATATTATGACAGGAAAAATTAAAACAAAAACAGATAAAGGATTCGGGTTCATTTCTCGTGATGGAGAAACAAAGGATCTTTTCTTTCATTCAAGTAGTTTGAATGGTGTTACGTTTGACGAGCTTCAGATAGGATCGACCGTTTCGTTCGATGTTGTAGACAGCGACAAAGGTCCAAGAGCAGAGAACGTAAAACTCTCCAAATAACATAGATATTGTTGTACGAAAGCCTCGCCTTGTGCCAGGCTTTTGTATAAAACACGCCTATAGTTACTAAACTGTTTGGTGTAGTGTGTTCGCAAAGCAACACATTTCATATTCATAACTGCTACAATTAATATATATTAGTTTTGGGAGTTGAATATGATATATGAGCTAGTTTCTTTCGTGCAGGTTTATGTCCTTCCAGCTGTGTTTATCTTTTGTTT
>JBAZBO010000032.1:0-10261 GCA_041671425.1 Patescibacteria group bacterium
CCGACTATTTTGGAGTATTCATCCACTATCCAGCCCATGATCTCTGAAGTGGTGTACATGTCCGGAGCCGGAATATCTTTGTCTGGTCCTATAACGTCTGCTATTTCTCGGGTGTAGGCCTCTGTGAGCCTCTTCAGCTCGCTTTTAGATAGTGTTTTGGTATCAACTGCCACTCCGCCCTTAGCCCCGCCAAAAGGTATGTCCAGAACTGCACACTTCAGGCTCATCCACACAGAAAGTGCCTTGATCTCGTTCTCATCCACCACCGGGCTGTATCTTATCCCACCCTTATAAGGACCTCTGGCGTTGTTGTGTTGGGATCTGTACCCTTTGAATGTCTTTATAGAGCCATCGTCCATTTCTACTTCGAATTCAGTCTCCAAGAATTTGTCTAGTTTGATAAGTTTCTTTACCTGCCCATCTGAAAGGTTTAAGTGCTTAGAAGAGTCCTTTATTTGGTCTATAGCATTCTGGAATGGATTGGTGTTTTTCATAAGATAAAAATTGTACACCCAGTATAGGGTTTCTCAAATGCTTTGTCATGCTAAAATGAAAAACATGAAAGTTGTTGTTATAGGCGGAGGCACTGGATCCTTTGCTGTGCTTAACGGACTTAAGAAATATCCTATTGATATCACATCTCTGGTCACCGTGGCAGATAATGGTGGCAGCACCGGAAGGCTGAGAGATGAGTTTGGGATACTTCCCCCGGGTGATTTTAGGATGGCTCTAGTAGCCTTAGCGGATGAATCCATAAGCCAGGAATTGAGAGACCTTTTTCTTTACAGGTTTGACAAAGGAGATGGTTTGAAAGGTCACAACTTTGGCAATCTGTTCCTGGTTGCTTTGACTGAGATATTCAGCTCTTATAGTGACGCCCTGAAATTTGCTTCCACTTTATTAAAGATCAAAGGTAGGGTTTTACCAATCTCAGATGAAAGTCTAACGCTGTTAGCTCAGTATGAGGATAATTCCATACAGCGTGAAGAAAAACACATAGACGACCCTGGGGAAGACCATGATGGTAAGTTGAGGATAACAAGTATCTGGGTGGAACCTGAATCTGTGTCCAACTCCGAAGCTATTGGCGCCATCCTAGACGCTGACTTTGTGATCACCGGACCGGGAGATCTGTATACGAGTCTTATTGCGAATTTCGTAGTTGGAGGTGTTTCTTCTGCTATGAAAAAGACTGAGGCAAAGTTCATCTATATAGCAAATCTGATCAATAAGTTTGGCCACACACATGGTTTCAAATCTTCGGACTATGTGGCAGAGATAGAGAAATATTCTACTAGAACTCCTGATTTTGTACTTCTGAACACCACACCCATAGACAAAGCAATCCTTAAAAGCTATGAGAAAGAGAACGGGTTTCCTATAGTTGATGACTTTGATGGTAGTGAAGATTACAAGGTGGTGAGGGCGGATCTTCTAGCTTCAGGGGTAGCAAAGAAACAATCAGGGGATGCTTTGAAAAGAAGCCTGGCTAGACACGATGCAGACAAATTGGCTTGGGAGATATTTAAGATCCTAAAGGATAACTAATTGCCCCACTTTTTGATATCTTGCCTGTGCAGTTTGATGCCTTCTTGATATATGCTGACCAAAAGTGTAACCAGGGTTGATAGAGTGAGAAACATTATTCCAGCGTCATACTGACTAAAACTTTCCTTTCCAATCATGAAAAACCTGGGTGTTGAAAAATAGATATATAAGGTAAAGGCTATCATTATTATCCTTGCCTCCGTGGGTCCAACAGGCCCAAACGAATACTTAAAGGTATTCTCAACAGTTTTTACAAGTAGAGTGTGTACTTCGATTATCAGATACATTGCTACAAAAATCATCATCACATCAATTCGTACGAAAACCGAATAGCCAAATCCCAATCCCATTACTAGAACGGCAAGGGCATCAACAATGTGATCAATATAGTATCCGTAGTTAGGGCGGGTTTTTTTCCAGTATCGTGCAATGCTGCCATCAAACGAATCTCCAAACCAGTTCACTACTAAACCTAACACCACAAAAACCAAATAGTTTTTGTTTGTTGATCCATAAAGATAGCCCAATGCAACCATGATTGTTCCAAGGAACCCTATTATTGTGAGTACGTCAGGACCCATCCACCTTGGGATTAAGGGGCATATTATCGTTTTAAGTTTCTCTTCAGCTTTTGATGTTATCCCTGTGTTAATAGCTAGGTGTTCATCCCGTTTGTATTTGACTATCTCAAAAGGCAGGTAAGGAAGTATTTCCTCGTTCAACCATTTCTCAACATCATTGGCTACTTTCTCTGCCACGTTCTGATCTACAAATTTTCCCAATATCTTTTCAAAATTCTTTTTCAAATCCCCATTCATTAGAGATGCCATATAGTAATTGTACACTAGCAAGTAAGATTGCAACACTCAATTCCATTTCCCGTCATGGTAATTGGCTTGACAGGAAATGACTTATACCCTATAATACTGATGCTTTTATAAATATGAAAGCAGAGAAACGCCGGCGTGTACGGGCAGGACACACCGGCGTTTTTTTGTTGTCAAAAAAGCCTTTCTTTTAGGTAAATTGTGCTGTTATAATGTTTCACATGTCAGGTAATCACTCTAGAACAAAAGGCCGAAGATTTGAGCAGGAACTCGTCAATTTATTTAAATCTCATAATATTAGTGCCAAAAGAATATCCATGATGGAAACAGGTAGAGAAGACAAAGGTGATCTTCAAGCTGCTGATCTGAAAGTAGAAGTAAAGGGTGGTGACCAAGTCCCACTGTTTCTATATAAAGCAAGAAAAACTGACGAGGAGCTTTTGTGTATGAGACGTGATAGGAGTAAATGGTTGGTGTGCATGGATCTGGAATGGTTTATAGACAAGTACCTTTGTAAAGATGACAAACAGGATAACTGAGCTAATAAAACTAGAATTGAAAAGACAGCAGGAGGGGTTGTGCATGATCCCCTCGGAGAATTATGTTAGCAGAGACATTCTGAAAGTATTAGGCACACCCCTCACAAATAAATACTCAGAAGGCTATCCAGACAAAAGATACTACTCAGGCAATATATACATAGATGAGATCGAGAATATCGCCAGAGAAAAGGCTTGTAAGTTGTTTGGTATGCCTCATGCCAATGTGCAGCCCCACTCAGGCTCGAGTGCTAACTTTGCTGCGTACTTTGCCCTGCTAGAAGTAGGGGATACAATACTAAGTTTGGATCTAAATGCGGGTGCTCACATCACCCATGGCAACAAGTTCAACTTCTCCGGAAAGTATTACAACGTGATCCACTACGGGGTTAAAGAGGACGAGACAATAGATTTTGATCAAGTGGGGTCGCTGGCAAAAGAGATCAAACCTAAGCTGATAGTCTCTGGAACTACCTCTTATCCAAGGACTTTGGATTTTGAAAGGTTTACTAAGATAGCTCACGGCGTGGGTGCCTTGCACATGGCTGACATAAGCCACATAGCGGGTTTGATAATAGCTGGCGAACACCCTTCAAGTAGTTCTGCAGATGTGGTGACCAGTACCACGCATAAGACTCTAAGAGGGCCTCGAGGTGCAATTATTTTGTGCCAAGAAGATTTTGCAAAAAAGATAGATAGAGCAATTTTCCCCGGTACTCAGGGTGGTCCACTGGACAATGTGGTGGCCGCAAAAGCTGTGTGTTTTGAAGAAGCCGGAACTGAGAGTTTCAGGAAATATCAAAAACAAATAATTAAAAATGCTCAAGCACTAGCAAAATCACTAATGAGTAACGGTATACGATTGGTAACGGGTGGTACTGATAACCATCTGATAGTGGCAGACCTCACAGCCTTAGGTGTCACAGGTAATGAAGCTTCTATTGCATTAGAACAGGCTACTATCTATGTGAACAAGAATGTGATCCCGTTCGAGAAAAGAAGCTCCAATGATCCATCTGGCATCAGGTTGGGTACGCCCGCCCTGACCACCAGAGGTTTGCTTGAAAACGATATGCAGGAAATAGGGGAGTGGATATCGAAAATATTGAAGGATCACTCTAATACCACAATTATCGAATCGGTGAAGAAAGATGTTTCAGATCTTATGGCAAATCACCCGATCTATGAGGACCTAGACATATGAGCGCGCAAATAATAGATGGAAAGAAACTGGCCGATGAGATCTTGGCTGACGTAAAGCAAAAAGTCTCAAAAATGTCCATATCACCTTCACTTTGTGTAATCAGAGTAGAGGGTGACCCCGCTTCTGAAACATATGTCCGAAAAAAGAAAGAAGCTTGCTTTGACCTTGGTATTAGGTTTAACGACGTTGTGTTGCCTGGGAGTACAACCCAGGAAGAATTGATAAAGACAGTAGAAAAATACAATCTAGATGAAGAAACTTCAGCAATAATTGTTCAGCTTCCACTGCCTGAGAGCATAGATCCCAAAGTCATCACCCGAGCCATAAATCCCGCAAAGGATGTGGATGGGCTAAATCCTGTAAGTGATTACATACCGGCAACACCCAGAGGGATTATCAAGGTCCTGGAAAGCATAGGTTTCAAATATGAAGGGGCTAATGCTGTGGTAGTAGGCAGATCTGACCTTGTTGGTAAACCCACTGCTGCAGAACTTTTGAAAAAGGATTGTACTGTTACAGTCTGTCATAGCAAAACCAAAGATCTAGCTTTTCACACAAGAAGTGCAGATCTGGTAGTAGTAGCTGTGGGAAAACCAAGGATGTTGACAGTAGATATGATCAAAGATGGTGTAGTAGTGATAGATGTGGGTATCAATAGAATAGATGGAAAACTGGTTGGAGATGTGGATTTTGAAAATGTAAAAGAAAAGGCAGGCTTTCTGACAAAGGTCCCGGGTGGGGTTGGTCCTTTGACAGTCGCCTGCCTTCTCGAGAATGTGGCCTCGGTTTAGGCTGCTTTGTGTTCATCTTTTGGGGGGTCCTCCTCAATCGTGACGTTGCCTTCACAGCCAGTATCGCTATGACTTTTCCTAAGCTCTGCAGACAGGTCTCTGATGTCCTGCAGGTTATAGGGCAACCCGACTGTTTTGGTGCCCACCCAAGTGCACTTGTCGCACCTCGCACGCACACGTAACAGCAAAACTGTACTCATGTTGTCCCTCCCACTTACGCATGTATCCCACCCTAACTCTCCTTCCTTTCGGGAAAAGTATGGCTCGATTATATATTAAAACAACCAAAAATGCTAAAATAGCTTCGTGGAACCTTTGGCTTCTAGAATAAGACCTAAGAATCTTGATGAGTTTGTGGGGCAGAAACACCTTGTAGCTGAAGGAAAACCTTTAAGGATCGCCATTGAGAACAGGCATCTGTTCTCGTTCATCCTCTGGGGACCCCCTGGAGTGGGTAAAACAACCCTGGCAAAGATATATGCTGATGCTTTTGATGCAGAACTGCACTTTTTGTCTGCTGTATCGGCTGGCAAAGACGATATCAGAAAGATAATAAATGAAGTGTCTGCAGATAATAAACCTATTATCCTTTTCCTTGATGAGATCCACCGTTTCAATAAAGCTCAACAGGATTACCTTTTACCATATGTAGAAACCGGGAAATTAACTCTTATTGGTGCTACTACAGAAAATCCCAGCTTTGAGGTTATTTCAGCACTGCTGTCAAGATGTAGGGTCTTTGTGCTTTATGAGCTTACTGACACCGAAATGTCAGAGATAATCGATATGACAAAGGTCAAGATGAATGCAGACGCGAGAGACTGGCTTATAGCTATGGCCAATGGGGATGCCAGGCAGGCAATCACCATGATAGAAAACACCCAAAAAATGTACAAAAAGATAACAGTTGATAACCTGAAAGAGGCTTTACAGAACAAATTCCTAAGGTACGACAAGCAGGGAGAGGAGCATTACAACACTATAAGTGCATTCATAAAAAGTATGAGGGCCAGTGACGTTGATGCGGCGCTATATTATTTGGCTAGAATGGTTGACTCAGGTGAGGATCCTTTATACATTGCCAGAAGAATGGTGGTTTTTGCCTCTGAGGATGTGGGCTCTGCTTCAGCACTTTTGGTTGCAAATGCAGTGTTTCAAGCCTGCCAGCAGATAGGGTACCCCGAGTGCCAAGAGAATTTGGCTGCCGGAGTGGTAAGTCTTGCCCGCGCACCCAAGGATAGATCAGCCTATAATGCCTATATGGCGGCCTTGGATGATGTAAAGGCCTATGGAAACCTCCCTGTTCCTCTTTCCATCAGGAATGCTCCCACAAAGCTTATGAAAGAGCTTGGCTATGGTGAGGGTTACGATAAATACACCAAAGAGAGTCTTCTGCCAGACAAGATAAAAGGCAAGAGATATTACAAGAAGGATTAACAATCAAGCTTCCCTTGTGTATACTTTTTACGTGGTTGTACTATCGGACAGCATAAAGGCACTTCAGAATATCAAGCAGAATCTCCTAGACGAACAGAAAAAGCTTATTGAATTGCTAAAGCACAAGAATGCTGAGCTTTATGCTTGGGTTGTGGATAATAAGGTAGATCTGACGAATCTTAAACCCTTCGCTGCTAATATTGCCGCTGCATTTGTGATAGGAATGACTGTTTCCTTTGGATCTCGGAGTCCTAGTCCTCAGATAGACCCCATAGAGCCCTTCGCACCTTTAGAAACCAATGACCTTAAGGGTTTAGATGAAGTAGAGAAGGCAGAGAAAGTATGGTCATCTTACGGGAAAGTTATTGAAACCGTGGCGGATAAGTACAATCTTGATCCCAAAGTGATATTTGCCACTGTGATGATAGAGTCAGGTGGCGATAGATACGCTATCAGGCCTGAACCAGCCATTGGAGATGCCAGTTATGGACTGGGGCAGATACTATTTGGAACTGCTAGGGGATTGGGTTTTGATGGCACACCCAAAGATCTCTTTGATCCGAAGGTTAATATAGAGCTTATTGGTATCTATCATAGAAGAAATCTCAACGTGTATGGCGAAAATCTGACTTTGGAACAGCTTGTAACTGCGTATAATGCCGGAAGCCCTTACAGCTATCCCACATATGGCCACCTTCAGAAATTTGATAAGTGGCTTGATATTGTAGGAAGGATATCTTCATAACATGCCTGAAAGCTATAGACCAAGCCCAATGGAAAACATAAAAACCCCTGAATTGCTTCTTGGTGAGGTGAATTCGCTTAGAGATCAGGTTGACCTTTTGAAGGATCTGGTAGCTATTTCGGGCACATTAACTGCCTCAATATTCAAGAGCATCTTTAAATTAAACTAAATATCTGATAGCATTTGCCAGGTTACTATATGGTCGAAGCTAAGAAAAAGACAAATTTTATTTTTGTGTGCGGTGGCGTATTGTCCGGGCTTGGTAAAGGTATCGTAACTTCTTCAATTGGCGCAATCCTCAAAGAGAGAGGTTTTTCCGTAACAGCCGTAAAGATAGACCCATATATCTCGATAGACGCCGGTACGATGAGACCTGCTGAGCATGGGGAGGTCTTTGTTACAGAAGATGGTGGAGAAATAGATCAGGATCTTGGCAACTATGAACGATTCTTGGACATATCCCTTTCAAAAGCCAATAACATAACTACAGGTAAGGTTTATCAGCAGGTTATAGATAATGAAAGAGCATTCAAATATGGAGGTAGGGATGCAGAACTTTTCCCAGATATCATAAACGAAGTCAAAAGAATGATCTTAGCAAACGTTACTGATGAGGATTTCTGTATGGTAGAAATAGGTGGGACGACAGGGGACCTTGAGAACAAGCCTTTCTTGTATGCAGCCATGGATCTGAGCAGGGACTATAAATCAGTCTTTATAATGGTAACCTATCTGCCATTCCTAAGAAATGTGGGCGAGCTGAAGACTAAACCCACTCAACATGCTGTGGCTAGACTTACAGAGATAGGCATATTCCCCGATCTTCTGATAACCAGGAACGAGATCCCGATAGACAAACCAAGGGTTGAGACCATATCAAAGAGATGTTTCATCCCCGAGAAGAATATAATAGACGACCCTGATACAGATTGTATATACGAGATACCTTTAGTGCTTGAGAGAAGTAATGTCACAGACATTATTTTGGAAAAAGTGGGTATCGTGAATGCCAGAAAATCAAGACTAAAAGATTGGGAGAATATAGTCAATACATTGAGAAACCCTCAACTTAAGAAAGTGAAGGTCGCTCTAGTTGGTAAATATATAAAAAATGGCAGTTCCAATCACAATGACGTTTATATTTCAGTATGTGAGGCTTTGAAGCACGCTGCTGTAAAGAACAACGTTCAGCTAGATATAGTTCCTATAAGTTCTGAACAGTTTGAGGAAGATCCAAAATCAGTTAGCATGCTCAAGGATTTTGATGGTGTAGTTGTCCCGCAAGGGTGGGGATCGCGTGGTACTGAGGGCAAGATAGCTGCTATTAGATATATTAGGGAAAGGAAAATTCCTTATTTGGGTCTTTGTTTTGGGATGCAGATGGCTGTTATAGAATTCGCTAGAAATGTTTGTGGATTGAAAAACGCTAATTCCGAAGAGGCTGATCCAGATACCTCAGATCCTGTTATTCATATCATGCCTGACCAGAAGGAATATCTAGCAAAGGGTCAGTATGGAGGAACTATCAGATTGGGTGCATGGCCATGCAAGGTCATGAAAGATACAATACTTTTTGATAGCTATAGAAAAACCGACATATCTGAAAGGCACAGACATAGGTATGAGTTTAACAACGATTACAAAGAAGCCTTTGAGAAAAAAGGTATGATTTTCTCTGGAACGTCCCCAGATGGAGAGTTGGTTGAAGCAATCGAGCTTCCAAAAGAAACACACCCGTTCTTTGTGGGTGTTCAGTTTCATCCTGAATATAAGTCGAGGGTGATATCAGCGCATCCGCTTTTTACAAGCTTCATATCTGTCTGTAAAGATAAAGACCAAACTCACTGAGGCCGGAGGACCGGCCCCAGATAGTTTTCCTATTCTTTAGGCAACTCAGGAATTGTGTAGTGAGTTGTCCCTCCAGCTGAAGCGTTAGCTATAAGTCTTCCTTCTCTATCCCCGTATGGGTAGACTATCACCATTGAGCTTTCTTCCTTGCTCATCTCGCTTAGTACCTGAAGTTCTCTAAGACGCATACCATCCGCTTGGGTTTCCAAGATCCTACTTGCTTGAGCTATCTTTTCAGCTACCAAAACTTCTGCCTCTGCCTCAATCTTCTTGGCTTCTGAGGACCTTCTAGCCCTTGCAATTACTGCTAGTTCCTCGATCAAAGACTGTGGTGTATCTATGTCTGTGATCCTGACAGCCTTTACATCCACACCGTAAACTACTGCGTTTTGATCAATCTGTTCTTTTAGATCAAGAGCTATCTGGACTCTATCGCTAAGCAATTCCTTAAGATCCATACTTCCTATGGTGTTCTTTAATGCCTCTGTAGCGAGCCATATGACGGATTGTCTATAGCTAAAGACGTCTATTATTGCCTTTCTTGGATCCTCAACCCTGAACTCCAGAGCCGCTGTTACCTTTGTGGGAACGTTGTCTTTGGTGAGTGTGTTTGTAGCCTCAACCTGATTGGTCTCTATTCTGGTATCAACTATAGATGCAACAGAATATATGAATGGTGGCACTATGAAAAATCCCGCTCCCTTCACTGCCTCAAACCTACCCAATCTCAGAAGTACCATAGACTCCCATTCCGGGAGAATGAAGAACATCTTTGATACGATCCCTGCAATCCAGAAATTGAGTATCAAGGATGGTGTTGCCAGAACCCAGAAGTTGTAGAAGATTGTGGTTGATAAGCCTCCTAAAAGTGCAGTTATAATTCCCAATAGAAGAAAGCATGCAAGCCAGGCGACGAACCTGATGAACGATTGTACTGCTCTCGTATTTGAATAACCTGTCATCTAGATCACCTCCCTTTAGTAAGTAGATATTCTATCTTTTCTTCAAGTTCATCTTTCTCGTTTTCAAAATCATCTTTCTGTTCTCTGTAATCATCACAGGACTCTTTGAATTTGTCCCAATCACTATCACATGTTATATCAATCCCGCTTTCTGCCCAATCTATGTTCCACAAAACAGTTTCATAATCGCTATAAGCCCTCGACAATTCGTTGTAATCGCTGTACGAATAGCATTTATTACTTTTATACTCACCATCTCTTATCTCGTACTCATAACAGGTATCGGTCTTGATTGGTTCAGAAGTCTGTGGTTTTATGTATACGGGAGGTTGTGTAGCTACTTTAACAGAAGGTACTGTT
>JBAZBO010000033.1:0-10094 GCA_041671425.1 Patescibacteria group bacterium
TCAGAAAGAGGCCACAGCTCAGGCAGTCTTCTATATAGTCCCTTGGCAATTGATGAGTCTTGTAGTCGGAGCTGCTGTTATCCTGATAGTACTGCTGGTACTGATCATGAAAGGATACAAGCGCAGTCTAACCGAAAAGATAAGACGAGAAACTCTGGGAAGTGGTCCAACCCAGCCCACTGTTGCCGATCCCGTTGTTGTCCAACCGGTTGAGGTAAATACAATAGGAACTATCAACGCAGAGGCGGCACCAGAACCTATACAAAGCACTCTGGTTGAAACGCCAAAAGCAAAAGCTACGGCAAGAAGATCAACAAAGTAGGTTGATCTGTGGGAATGAATAGTAAATGGAAATCTGCCTGCGCAAGCAGGCAGATCTGTTTCTGTATAATTTCAAGGGGAATGATCCTGTTTGTTTTGAGGTAATGGAAGCAAAAAAAGTAACCGTAAACGACAAGATGCAAAAAAGTTACGTATACTACCTCACTGAACCCATCGGAGAAAATTTTGACCCGGAATTCAAACCCGAACTTACCCCCAAGGAGATGCTAGAACTGGGGGTTTTTGGCGGTAAGTATATGACGGATTGCAAAGATGAATTTCCGAAGGATTGGTTCAGGAAAGCGAAATTGTGTACGAGAATGCATGATCCTAAACTTAATTTCTTTGGCGTGAATGCCAGCCAACCACTTTCTGTATGGAGAAAGAATAGATGGATATACCATGAGGATCCAAGAGGTTGGTTCCAATGGTATTGCCGATACTATATGGGAAGAAGGCTACCAGAGGAAGATACCAAGCAGATCAAGAGGTGGAAATCTTACAAACGCCACCTAATACAAGTACAGAGAAATTGTCCCTCAGGGGATATGAACTGCAGAAGGAAACAAAGACAAAGTCTATTGCATTGGGCATACGACAGTAGAAAAATCTAGCCTAAAGAGCTCTCAGAGAAAGGATCTGGAAGACCGAGCTTTCTGCATACCCCCAAGTCTGATATCCATACACTTCTACACTTTTATCAACAAAATCCTCTATGTTATAGAAATCCTTTTCTATAGGAGGATTTAACTGCATTTTATCTATATAAAGGGGAACACCCGAGGCATTGTTCTTTTGCAATACAGGGGTGTCAAAATATATCCAATACCAATAATCACCCAATTCTAGCTCTCTCGGTATAGCTTCCTTTCGAATGGTACCCTCTAAAAAAACAGTACTCTCTTCACCAACCCCCTCAATTACCCTAGTGACTCCCTGTTCAGGGGTGGGTTCAACATTCGGGGTCGATACTGGCTTTCTGAGTATAAAAACTAGGAAAAAGGTTATTACTAAAAGCAAAAGCGCTGAGACACCACAGATAGTTCTTTTGCACATGGCTATATTGTATCATTTGGTCATGAATAAAACCTTCTTCACCACTATCACTCCTCTCTCAAAGATCGTAGCCTTAGCTATACTTGTGGGAGGCCCATTTGCAGGTTTCTATGTGGGAACCAGGTACCAAAAAAGCCTGGAAGTACCTCAAACTTCAGGCGGGATCTCACAACCAAAGACAGAGACCGGAAAGCCAGTTGAACAAACCGTAGAAGTAGAACAGACAGTCACTGAAGGCAGCCTTGAGGATCAGTTCATAAACTCCAAATATAGAGTACTGAAGATCTTAAAAAATCCCGGATCACCAAGCTACTTGATCATCGCTACCGAAAGGTCTGAGACCAACTGTGGGTCGGCAGAGGAACCTTCCAGATGCGTGAACGACACCGGGTGTGGTGGTATGTACGTATCACCAACCTGCTACTTTTTTGAAGAACCGGATTTTGTTTATGGAGTTGATCCTAACGCCAGATTCCTAGGCACATATGAGGGTTACGCAGTAGATCTAGAGTCTTTCGAGTTCAAAAATGGTAAGGTGGAATTCACAGCCGGGTTTGGTGATGCAGGTTATGGAGTTGTAACCAAGAATTCTCTAGACCTTACGACAGGCACAACCACTCAGCTTTCAAAGGAAGAGACTAACGTAGAACTGGAATAAAAAAAGGGGCGGTCGACTCTCATAATCGTTACCGCCCGGGCCTAGAACCTCAAACTGCTATGCTGCGTTTAGACTTTCGGGTATGACGATAACGTCACCGCCTTGCCTTACAACAACATAGGTGTCACCAGACCGTTCCACAGCATAAGTATCCTGATCGCGCAGCCTTCGCATTCCGCGACCAAGTATGTGGACTGGAAGCTGGAAGTGTTGCCCAAAGGCAACAATTGCTTCATCTCGAGACACAGAAGAATTCATATTGTCTTTTCCCTCCCAAATAGTAATGGACGAGGAGTATAGGCCAATAAAGTGATTAAAGCAACCCTTCTAGCGCCAGAGGCGTTGGGAGCCAAAAGTGGGGTGCATTTTGAAAGCCTTCTTCAGCGAGGCTGGATCCTCTCCCAACACCTCAACATCTTTGGGATAGATATTACCCATGCCATCCTGTGCACAATAGGTAAGGTAACCCACATCATCAAGGTTTATTCCCATCAAGAACAAAGCTAGAGTATCTATTGCCATGAAATCAGTACTGACAGACACCCAACCACTATCAATAGGATCCCCACTAATAGGGCCATTACCCTGCATACCTACAACACCATCCAGTATTGATATGTCGGGCGCCCTAAATTTTGCAGAGGCCAAAAGGTTCTTGTTTATATCCCCAGAATGGATCTGTCCTCTTGCCCCCACGATACCCCCTACCGCCACATTCTTCAAAGCCAAAGTGGCAACAACAGAATTGTGAGTTTTTGGTCTGGTTATAGAAATAAGACAATCCGTTTCTTTCATTGTCTTTGAGTAGGGAACAGTAAAACCACCCAGATCCATCTCAACAGTTTGATCCTTTGCCAAGTCCAATATCTGCACATTCTGATACTTCTTAGCTAGCTTATTGAAACCATATCTCAAGAAACCTATTGCAGTAGTGCCCATAGTTGCCGTCTCCACTATCTTTATCGGGCCATCATAGAAGGATCGCAGGAAATCTATAGTTGCATCAACCGCTTCTGATGGAGTGGTAGCTAATTCTCTCAGAACACTTACAAAATTGATCTTCAGTACAACCTCTTTGGATCTCTTCACCTTGGCCTCGATCTCAGGCCTTAGATTCTCCAAGGCAGACTTAGTACCTTCAAAATGATCATTACTTTTTACAAGGGAAACTCTGGAAATCATCGAGATGATTTTATAGGAACATCCGGTACAACACAACAAAGATCCTGGGAAAAAAGATCACTACACCACATGACAGGGCAGCCAACGCCGCAAGCAAAACACCACCGGCTGCCACATCTCTGGCTTTTCTTGTGGACTCATAGCTAAGTCCTAGATCGTCTCGTAGTTTGTCGCATATCTCCTCTATAGCCGTGTTCACGAGTTCCAGGGCAAAAACACTTGCAGAAACTGCAAACACAACAAGCCACTCTATTTTCGATATATCAAATAAAACACCAAGAAAGGCGGCCACAATAAAGGAAGTCAGCTGTATCTTGGTGTTACGCTCCTTCATCCCAAAAACTAAACCTCTTGTGGCACATACAAGACTCTTAAGGAAACTGCCGTTCTTGAGATGATTTTGACTCATTGATCAATTATACAGAAAATCCTTCACAGCTGCTTTCGTACAACTGTACAATTTCATACATTGGGTAAACAAACTAACAGACCATTCTCAAAGGAAGATTTCAGAAAGGAGTTCGTAGTAAACATCCTAATAGGATTCATCGCGGTCGAAGTTGCATTACTATTCCTGCTAGGTCATATCGAGAGGTCAGAATTCACTATTATTGCAATTCCATTCTTATCGCTATACTTTATTTCAAAGATAGGGTTTTATAAGTATTCGATCTTTTTCGGTGCAATATTCATCTGTATTATTTCCCTGATCCCATTCATCACAAAAAACGCTCATATACTGCCTACTATCACTGCCATCTCACTAGCAATGATCTTAATTTACAGCCTGACAAATACTTGGTATGCCCTGCTGTATTTGCTGGCTATAGCAACAATGGGACTTGCCTCCAAAGACATAGCTCTATTGGACAGTAGTAAAGTCGAGACCATACTACAATATCTGTTCTTCCCCCTAGCCATCGGTGTAACTCTTTGCGTGGGTTGGCTTCCCAACCAGAGATTAAGAGAAGCACTAAGAAAAGTCCAAAGAACAGAATATCTATTAGAGATGGAAAGAAATATGCTGGATACCCGAATCAAACAAAGAACTGAAGCTCTACTCAGACTTGCAGATCTGGGAACAGCTGCCCAAAGGTTGGTGCATGATATTGCCACCCCATTGAACACCATTCTGATGAACGTATCTCAAATAACCCCTGGCAACATCAAAATGGCCCAAAAAGCTATAAGAAGGGCTCAGATCGGGGTGCAGACAATGACCAGTTACGTGGAAGAAGTTAGGAATAAGATAAGAAATCAGGATAACAGAACATGGTTCAAGATCTCAAAGGTTATTGAAACCACAAAACATATATGCGAAATGGATAAGATCAAAGTTATATTTAGCTGCGTTGAGGAGCTGGAGCTATACGGCAACGAATCCAAACTCCTACAGATATTGGTAAACATCACCCAGAATTCTGTAGAGGCATATGAAGCAAACAAGGGGGTGGTTCACATAAAAGCCAGATGTACAACCAAAGGCTTGGTAATAACTATAGTCGACAAAGGCAAAGGTATAGATCCAGAGTTATTAGCAAACTTGGGTTCTTTTACCACCAAAGATGACCATGTGCTAAATGGCATCGGGTATCACGCTGCAGTGGAGATTGTTGAAAATGACTTCTCGGGAAAGCTAATCACAAAAAACACCACGGGTAAAGGTACGAAAACCACCATCCAAATCGGAAACCCCGTTAGGACAGGTAGTGATCTTGCTCATCAGCCTGTGCTTCTTCCTTCGTAGCGTGAATGGTACCGTCTCTGTGCTCCGGGGGACTGTATACGGTATACAGCTTTAAGCTATCCTCAGAGGAGGTGTTCACAAGGTTGTGCTCCACACCTGCGGGTATGACAATGGCAAAATTATCCTCTACTTCAGTTTCCTCCCCATCCAGGATAACTTTACCGTGGCCTTCTTCTATTCTAATGAACTGGTCCACATCAGGGTGTGTCTCAGCACCAATATCCTCACTCGGACCAAGAGTCATCACTACCAACTGGCTGTGAGCAGCTGTGAATAGAACTTTTCTGAAATTCTCATTAACAAGGGTCTCTTTTTCTATATTTGCAACATAACCGATCATAAAAAGATCACCTCCTGTACTTTAAAGATAATACTTGATCTTGGCGTTCTGCTTCATTTCCTCAAACCACTTGCTCATTTCTTCCTGAAGCCCCTGCTGTTCCAACTGCTTCTGAGCATATTGGACCTTTTCCTCATCCGTCATACCCTTCATCTGTTCAGTAAACTGAGTAAGAAAAGCAGCAATATCTTCCTGGGTAACTACGATCTTATCCTTTAGGAGCTTTTCCAAAGATGTCTGCAAAACTATGTTCTCTCTCAACTCTTCCATAGTCATACCGTTTGCATTTAAGGCATCCTCCAATTTGGCACCACCCAAGCTTTGCTCTATCTCAGCCAATTTTGCGTCCAGCTCAGACTGGCTGACCTCTATCTTGTTCTTTTCAAACTCAGCGGCTGCCATCTTCTTATAGGCAATATCTTCTAAGGCTTGCTGACCATAACTTTTGATCAAAACTTTGTTGAGTTCTGATCGAGTAATATAAGTATTGTTCACCTTTGCTACCAGAAGAAAGCTTGGGTCTCTCAGAAATAGGTAAATTGCTACACCCACGACCACCCTACCAGAAGCAGCTATTGCCCCAATGCGTATGAGCTTTGCCTTTTTCGGATCTAACTTGGTACTTTTGGACTTCTTTGTCTTTGAGGGCTTAAATTTGCTTATTAGTTTAGTAATTATTTGCTTCATGTCTCGAAATTATACACGTTTTGCCAAAATTGCCCAGAATTTGTCCCCATAGTATAATCCTCCCTATGCCCAGAAAGGTACTACATCATGAGCCCAAATATGTTGAGCTTGCTAACATTTCTAATACTGTCTACCAAAGATACCCCGTTAGAACAAATAACCGCCGAGGGATCTGTATTCCTGGCCAAAAGTGAAGAAAATATCGTCCTCAAAGTCCCTTTTGTACACCAAATAGACGACCTTTCAGAAAAAGAAAAGCCCCTGGTAAGAACCACTGCTTGTGGTCCGGCCGCTCTAACCATGCTATTTAGATTCCATGGTACGAATGTAAGCCTGGAGGAAGTTATAGCCAAACTACCCACTACCGTATATGTTAAAGGCCAAAGGTTTTATAACCTTTACAAAGGCGCGGAGTATTTCTCAATGACCTCAACAGAGATAGAAAAGACTCCCAAAAGCATCTTTGAAACTCTGGAAAAGGGAGAGCCGATAATACTGAACGTACAAAACTATGATGGTATAACGGGGCACGCTTTAGTAGTGGTAGGCATGATCGGTTTTGACGGGGAAAAAGCCTCTTCCCTGGTAGTTCATGATCCATTTGTTGGACCATATAGAGTGTTCCCCTACGCATCAGAGACCACACTTGACCAACCTGAGGGTTACAAGAACTATATCGGGATACTCAACCCTTTCTACGTAACGGAAGCAGCGGATCTCTTAGTGTTAAAATAACTTCATGAGAGTTAAGTTCGTAATACTTCTTTCTTTGATTCTACTTCTTGCATTCCAAATACTGCAAAAAAACCAGCCCACTACCGTATTCAAAACAGGTGTTAGGGTTGGGGACACTGACCTTTCAGGCAAAACCTGGGCAGAGGGCAAAAAGCTCATTGACGGTATCTTTGACAAACCCATCTATCTGAATATCGAGAATACAAGCAGAGCTATTACTCTGAAAGAGATAGGCATAGAAATAGATACTGATGTTCTGGCAAGATTTACAAAAGTCTGCAGAGTAAGCAAGCCAAATATGTTTTGTAAGATCACATCTAATGAACCCGTAGACTCCAGTAAACTCATAAAGAAAGATGATGCAAAACTTGAAGGCTACCTAAACTCACTGGAAGAGGAGTTCCAATTTGCTGCAAAGAACACAATAATAGATTTCGAGGACTATTCCTTCAGGACACTAAGCCCCAATGCCAAGATATTGATAGACAGATCCACGTTTACAGAAGGTGAAAAGATAAATGATCTCATCTCAACCGAAAGAATTAAGATAAGATTGGGGACCACCACCGAGGATGATAAGGGAGAACAACAAGAGGAGACTCTAAAACTTATAGACAAGATGACAAGGCCACTACTAATCAAATACGGCGGGACTCCCATCTATATTCCCGGAGAGGAAGTAGGAAACTTCATAATCACCGAAGATAGAAAGGGGCTTTTGTTCGGCGTTGTCTCCAGCCCAGTAATAAGAAACTATCTTTTGGGTCTGAAATCAAAATATGAAAGCAAGGATGTGAAGCTTATGGACGATGAGGCCATTAATTCCATTGGAAGAGCTCTCCTTTACAGAGCTGCTGACCCTGCTACCGGCATCGCAGTCATTCTTCCCATAGAAGGTAACCCCAGATCAGACGGGTCCCTACATGATGTGTATCTTGAGGTTATCAAGCCGCAACAAAGGCTGTACAGGTTCGAGGGTGGTAAGCTGGTAAAGACATATATTGTCTCCACAGGCCTAACCTGGGATACTCCGGCCGGGGAATACACAATACAGGGAAAGCAGAAAATGACTATATCTTACTTCGGGAATTGGTACATGCCAGACTACCTTCCAGTTGGCACTATAAACGGCGGATATAGATTTGGCTTCCACGCCATCCCATACCACATGGATGCTGCCGGCAATATATTCTCCAGAGATATAAGCACCATGGGAAGTCCGGCAACAGGGGGATGCATACAGCTAAAACCGGCCGAGGCTACAGAACTTTTTGACTGGGCGAAGGTGGGAACTCCTGTCTATATATACGACTAGCAAACCCGCTTGGACCTCTTTCTGGTCTTCCTGTTCATTTTATTCTTCTGTGCGTCGTTTCTTTTCTTCTTTATTGACATGAGGAGAGTTTATCTTTATTTCGCCATAATTTCAATGAAATGTTAAAATCGGCTAATGAAGAAGTTCAAAGATCAGGTTGACCTAATAATAATATTACTGATAGGCGTTTTTTTACGAGGCAGGATCATAACCAGGGACGACTTTTGGTTCGACGAAGCCTTTACGGGACTCCTTACTAAAGTGCCAAAGGCGGCATTCCTAGAGATCTTATCTCAGGATACACACCCACCTCTTTATTCTGCACTCTGCAGAGGATGGGCTTTACTGTTTGGTACAGGGGACCTTTCGATAAGATCCCTGTCCTTAGTCTTCGGAGTGGCTACGATAATAGCAGTGTATTTGCTTGCCAGGAGACTTTTCGGCAAAGATGTGGCTACCCTTTCTGCTCTCCTTGTCGCCCTGAACCCCTTCCTCACCAGTTATTCTGTCGAAGCAAGGTCATATGCGTTCTATGGTCTGCTTGTGGTCCTGGCAACATACTTTCTAGTGAACAAAAAGACCGTACTTTTTACTATCGTTGCCATACTAGGGATCTTCACACACTTTGTATTCTTTGCCTACTTGGGCGTTCTACTTGGGTATTACCTTTATCTTATTCTTAGAAAAGAGCTCAAACTGAGCCGCCAAATCCCAAACCTAGTACTGATCGCGGCCGCCTTCGCGGCATCCCTTTATATGGCTGCCCCAAGACAGGACTACCTAAATATTGACTGGGTGCAAAAGGCCGACCTCACCAACATCTCCCAAAGTCTCGCCGCATATACCTTCGGTGTCGGGGTAAAAAGCGCCGGAAGCCATGGAGTGAACGACCTTAGGCTGTTCATAAATTCCAAAAGTATGGGGGTTATAATCTTCTCCTTTTTGACTATCGGCATGACAGTACTTATCCAAAGATTTAAGAAGGATCAAAAAGTTGTTACGAACAATCTACTATGCATCTTTCTGGTGCTGATACCACAACTTACTTTGATAGCCTATGGACTGGTAACCGGAAATAATATATACATAGAAAGGTACCTCCTGCCATCAGCAATCTTCTACCTGGTGATTCTTGCCAATATCTTCACTAACCTCTTTAGATTTGAGACCACAGCCATGATAATTCTTATCTTCATGCTAACCCTCGCCCGCGTCCAAAAGCCAACATATTATGAGGGGATGAAGATGGTAGCGGCAGGGTTTGAGAGGACAGGTGAAAAGATAGCCTTCACTTCACCAATAGATTTTGTTGTAGCGAAGTATTACCTTTACGAGAACAGACAAAATATAAGGCTCTATGATCCACAAGACCCAGGAAATGACTACAGTTGGTGGCCCTTCATAGAAAAGGAAGATCATCTAAAAGACACTCAAGGGGTACTTTTCATCTCTCCTGATGCCAAAAGGATGGGGTCAGAATTCAGACAGTTGGAAGAAAATCTCGAATTCAAGGACTACCAGGTGTATGTAGCTACTCAGTAGCAACCAAGGTCACCGAGAACTTGAGCCTTTTCTTGTTGCCTTCGTTGTCCTCTATCTCGGTCTCTCCACTTTCTTTATAGTAATCCACCAGGTCCTGAGACAAGACCTCACCGTGTTCTTTTATTTCCCTTCTGATGTCCTTCAGCTTGTCCGACATAGCCTTATACGTGGGGGTTTCCAATACTTTTTCTTTCTTTACTCTGGTCTCTGATTTCAGTTTCTGCTCTTCTTCTTGTACTTCTTGGTAAACAGGATTATTGTCCAAGGCGTCGTCGTAGTTCTCTTTTAATGAATTCAAATCTCTCTTCAGGTCAGCAATTATTTCTAGCCTTTTTATGATCATTTCTTTTGTCATATTAAATACCCTCTCAAATTGATAAAATAAACTAAAGCATTCCAAAAAAATGAAGATACTTCAGGGAAAGAACCTTATAGAACTATCCAAAGAGGATTTTACTACTTTGGCAGCCACTTTCAAAAGAATTGAGGTTGATCTGGGAACCGGTGATGG
>JBAZBO010000034.1:0-7619 GCA_041671425.1 Patescibacteria group bacterium
GAGCTACAGTCATGAATTGTACGTAGTCCAGCATCTCTATATATGGTTCAATCCTGACGAAGGGTGTTTCTGGATTGAGAGAGAACCCCACTTTGTAGCCAAGGTTCCTTGCCATATTTATAAATTTTCTTGGGGGTGACGGTGCTTCTATCTGTGTACAGACACTTACAACGCTAGGAAGCGGCACTTCCAAATAGAAGAGTGGCTTTTGCATCATGAAATGCAATTGGAACTTTGCTCTGGTGTTCATCTGCTCAAACAAACTCCTTTGATTGAAAGTAGCCCCATTTACCAATATGCCGTCTGAAATGTCCACTTGGATAAAGTCCACAATGGATTCTAATATCCTTATCTTCGAAATGAGTTGTGATTTCTCTTGCTCAAATATTCCCGGTATTATCATATGAATAGATTTTCTCCAGCCTTCTGACGTGCCTTTCCTCGCTGCTGAAGTACGTCTCCAGCCAGGACTTTAGGATCCTTTTGGCTTTTGCTGCACATACATAATTCGCAGGTAGTGCTAGGACATTGGTATCATCATCGTTCCTTTGAGACCTGGCGTGTTTGGGATTCCAGGAAATTCCTGCTCTTATGCCCATCATTTTATTTGCCAGCATGCATACGCCCACACCGTTCCTGCAAATAAGGACACCTTTATTCTCCACAGACTCTTGAACCTTTCTGACCACTGGGATCACATAATCGGGGTAGTCATCTTTTTCATCATAGTTCTGGGGTCCCATATCTTGAACATCGTAGTTATTTGTTTTCAGGAATTTAACAAGAGACTGCTTAAGTTTGAATCCACCGTGATCTGAGGCAATGTAGATCATTGCTCTATTTTAACATGGACCGAGGATCGTCCTGGTCGAAATCAGCCTCTAGATTGTAGGTGCAACGAAAGGATGAATTTTAGTGGGGATAATCCCCATGGAAAACCGAACTATCTTTATGGTTGTGACGAAAGATGAAGGTTTACTCGGGATAATCCCCGTTCCACTTTTGCCTTTCTGCCCAAAATATCCTATATTACGCTCAGCTCGACTTGATATAGGAGGAGAAGGCAAGATGAAGACACTTTTGGTAATCAAGTGGACGACCAGCGGAAACGGTGCCACCCCGGTACCAGATGAGGCGGTGCGACCGGTTGAGGAGGAGCTGAGTGTTCAACCCGGATCTTTCCGCGCTGAGTATGTGCCGGTGGCATCGGCATACGACCCCTTTGGGTACATTCAAGACAGAATAGATAGGGGTCTAGAATTGGCAGGTATTTTGTTCCCGTTGCCCTCTGACGCTTATCGGACTTCGTTTGACGCTCTCTTTTTAGGAGAGGGACTTCACAGTAAGTATAAAGTTCCTATTTATGGTTACTTGGACGATGGCATGGGGACGGGGGGAGTGGCACTGCGATTTGTGTTCTGATGCTTCTTGGGTGGGTCTATGGTTCTTTCGTAGGTCCACCCGCCCGTTTTATCACAAGGATCCCACTCAATATGAATACAATACTAATCACCTGGGCAACATTGGTAGTTTCAACATGCCAGGAGTCATTACGAAAAAACTCTGTAGCAAATCTTATAAATCCATATCCTACTAGATAGATTCCAAGAGTGTTCCTTTGATATCTAATGAACCAAAAATAGAGTATCAAGAACAAAATAAAGTCTAAGGTAGCTTCCAGAGCAAAAAAGGGAATGGGTCCTATGCCATAAAGTTCTTTGTTAAAGTAATTGCCTGCCCTACCGATCGCTTGTGCTAAGGGGACAGGAACGCTTATTATATTGAGCCACTTAAGTAAGTTCTGTTTTTTTGTTCTTAGGAAAATAACCAAGCCTGATAGACCAAAGATCAGCGCCCCGAAAATCCCCAAACCCCCCTTCCAAATGGCAAACGCATCCAAAGGATTCTGTGAGTATACATCCCAGAAATCTAGGACGTGGTATAGCCTTGCTCCTACAACGGCCGACAGGATGACCCAGGGGGTGGCCTCCCAAACCAAGTTGGTATCAAGGCCTTCCTTCTTTGCAACTTTCTCAGTCATAAGGATAGAGGTGATGATGCCTAGAGATATCAGAAGACCGTACACGGTTTATATAAGGGCCAAGCTAAGGATTAATATTGCTACCAGGGCAGCTGAATAATAGATCGTTGCCCTTTTATCCGGCTTCACCTTTAGTGCCCAGAACCACAAACCCGTATTTCCTTCGTAATAATGCTCAGCTAGCCTGTACAAAGAATTAACGAATGCAGATAGTACGAGCAGTTTCACTAAATAACTGCTGGATGAGGAGACAACCAAAAGCGAGGCACCTGCGAGCACTACTTGGAAAAGGGCGCTGTTCAAGGTCTTATCTCCTATATCATTCTTATGGTAGTGAATATATGCCAGCGCAGACCTATATTCTTTGTTCTTCAAGTGACCCGCTAACGTTATGGAAAAATCAGCCTTTGGTTCCAGAAAGAAAGCATAAAGAAGGTAGTCTAGATCCAGAAAGAAAGAACCCAGCAGTGCCCCCGCAATTATAAGAGATATGTTCAGAGCATTTTTTTCCAAAGTTAGAGCAAGAACAGTGATGGAAAGAAAGATACTGATGAGAAGAGGGATTTTGTAGTACTCGAAGATCTTTTTGATCATTGTCTAAATTCTAGTTTATATACAACCGTTATTCAATCTCCTTGTTACCGGCTCTTTCCTTTTTCAACTCACCAAGTTTCCACATAAAAAGTTTCCCTCTTGTTGTAGCTTTCTCGGATGCCAGTACATACTCTCGTGCCATCTCGAGAAGGGCCCTGTCCTCGTTCTTGGCCAGTTTTATGTACATGCTTCTTCTTCCTATTTCTCCAAACTCCTCAGCCAATCTGTTTCCATAAGCCTGGAACTCATGTTTATTTCTCGGGTCGCCCTTCAAAGATTTCTTGTTTAGGATGTCGGAAATAGATTTCATTTGTCAGAAAGGTCTTTTGCTGTCTTGCCTATGATGGGAACGAGGAATTCTTCATTGTTATAAGCCTTCCACGACAGAAGCACCCAACCCCCTACTGCTAGGATCGAGACAATTGGCAGAAGCACGTAGCCAATTATGAATATTCTAAAAGCACTTGCTACACTGTTAAGAACCACGATGGCAACCCAAAAAAGTATGGACTGCATAGCGTGGAATCTTACGAATTTATTGCTTTTTTCCATGAGGTAAACTGCTACACCTACGAGGGGAATATAAGACAAGGCTGCTTCAACATTGGGATCCATTTTATACGGCTTCTCGTAAGTACTTGGTGGTTGGGCACCCGTTGGTTCTTCCATGGCTCAATAATATCCTCTTTTCTGGTCCTTGTATAGGCTGTCAATCTCTTTGGTATTGGTGGTATCCTGTGGTTTTTTATCCTCTCTGTAGCCAATAAATCTTGGAAATCTCAACGCGTATCCGGAGGTATGCGCAGGAGACACAGTTATCTCGTCTGCTTTAAGAACAACTAATATCTCTGGTCTCACCCAGACGTCTGGATACAGTCCTTTTTTTACATCTACATTTTCGGGTTTTTTATCAACACTTATTTTGTCTGCTTTTTGCTTGAATATTGCAAAGTCTTCGTCCTTTAGACCCGTTCCCACCTTGGTTAGGGATTTGAAAGTATCACTCTCAACATCATATACACCTGCTAAGAATCCCCCGATCCCAAAGCTAGACCTGGAACCTTTACCAAAGTAGTAACCCAATATTACGCAGTCAAAATCGTCAGCCAATAGATCCGAATCTCCCTTTTTCATCTTTATCCAGGAAAAAGATCGCGCTCCTGCTTGATACGTTGATTTTGGATTTTTGATCACCAACCCCTCAAGTCCCTTCTCCTTTGATCTTTCGAAGAAGCTCATCAGTTCATCTGGGTCTGTTATTTCTTCATGATAGTCTACTTCTATTAAACCTCCGGGTTTGATAGTCTCATTCAATATCTGTCGTCTCTCTACTAGAGGAAGATCCATGAGTGCTTTCCCGTTACGGTAAAGCACGTCAAAGACAAAGTATTTTAGGGGTATTTCCTTTGCCATACCACCGATGTCATATTTCCTCTTTCTCTTAATAATCTCTTGGAAGGTTAGGAAATTTCCGGTTTTCTTATCGTAGCCTATTGCTTCCCCATCTAAAATAACGCTTTCTGCATTTATCTGATCTTTGGCCGCTTCTACTATGTCTGGAAACTGATGGGTGGTTTCCTCCAGGTTTCTGGTAAAAGTTCTTACGAGTATCTCCTCACCAAATAATGCCGTTTGACTTGCCTTTTCGGTAGATTTCTTCCCCCTATCAAGATGAAGTTGTACCCTTGTTCCATCCAGTTTGTATTCTGCCCAGGCTGTTCCTTCCATCTTCTGGATTATCTCTTTAGTATCTGAGAGTCTCTGGGGTTTTTGTGCCAGTACCGGCACACCTGTTTCCATACCTACCTTATCCAGACTTTTTAACCCATCTTTCTTGATATATTTTGAAATAAGGCCAATATCTGGATGCATATTGTATTTCTCCTCTATGGCGACCCTCGCGTCTTTATTTTGACCCAGGAAGTCTGAAAGCGCGTCTATAATAGTAAGTTCTGTGAAGCCCAGTCTGGTAGTGCCGAGAATTATCCTTATGACATATTTAGCTGAGAGTCCGTTCAGGCTTAAGAGCAGATCAGAAGTTTTCACGGTCTTTGTATCCTGTGAGCCCGACCCTTGGGTAACAGCAATTTCCATCAGAGATTGATATACATCCAGGAGTTTTGGATCCTGTGCTGACTCCTCTGGGGCAAATTCGAGCGCGGTATCCCCAAGGTCACCCAGCCTATTGTAGATACTGCTCACTTCCTCCTCCCGTTTATCGTATGCGGTGGCGATGATCCTGATCATCATCTTGTCTGCGATATTAAAGTTCTCTTTCTCAAAAGGTGCCTTCAGATAGCCAAGGGAAAGATATATACCCTTGTCTATCTCATCAGTGTCCAATTCTTTTATAAGTTTGGAAAGGATAGTGGTAATCTCCAACCTCTTAGTTGTGGCCTCAAGTTTTTCTAGATATTTGGAAAACTCAGAGAATCTCATTTGCCTAGATTATACAGTATTTGTTGTTATTTCAGCTCGTACCTGGAGCTTTTTGTCTTACCGATCTTGGTTATTATTCCCTTGTCTAGTAGTACTTTTATGTCTCTAAGTACCGAATCCTCTGAGATGCTGGGAAAAAGCATAGGAAAGTTCCTGTTTTGTATAGACCCATAATCCTGCAGGTACTCAATGATCCTTTGCTGCCTGTCGGTGAGGTCAGCCTTGCCTGATGCCTTTGCCACCTTGGTATCCCTTGATAGTAAGACAACCTTTTCTTTCAGGTTTGTTACAGTGCTTGAAAAGGCCAATGTGTAAAACTCAAGCCATTGTGTAAAATCATCCTCTTTTACCGATGAGAAGGCTCTGGAGTATTCCCTTTTGTTACTCTCAAAGTAGCTTTCCAGACATAGATAGCCTCTGATGTCATACCCGTTCGCTTTTAGGCTTAGTAGGCCTACTATTGCAGCCAGCCAGGTGTTCTTGTTCTCAAAGGGAGAAAGTAGCTCCAGATAGGCCCTCAGTATACCTGCCCTTATCACTGGATGAGTTTCTCTTGCATCCAGGCTGTTGTACCAGTCCATGAACTCCACTGTTTTTGCCAGTATCTCTTCTGGAGCTGCCCTCTCTGGAAGTTTTGTCTGCCTGTATAAAGATGGTCCACTGCCAAATGTCTTGTAGATCTCTTTCAAGTCGTCTTCCCCCAGATCTAGATTGCCGCTTATGATCTCTGACAGTTCCATGGCGTTGCCTAGACCAGTAATATCCGGATCCCCAAGCTTAAAAGAGTTTAAGCTGTCTACATGTGTTTTTATCACACTTTGTTCAACTCTCTTACCCAAAGACTGCAGTAAGCTTTCTATGAAAAGTATTTCGGCCTCTTTCTGCATCTGTTTCTCCCAGTTGGGAAATATTACCGTGTTGTCTATTACTGCCTTGCTATATTCGATGGCGGCTATATTGGTAAGGATGTGTGATGTTATGGTGTATTCGGGTATGAGCATATACAAATTAATTCTCGCATATTTCCCGCAAAAAACCACACTGGCGTTGCAAACGAACCCATAGTGTAATATACTTACGCCATCCAATTCTGGATGCAGTAGTAGGAGGAGAGATGAGCGAGGTATTGATTCGTCGACCGACTCTCTCGATGAACATTGCGTCTGTGTACCCACACATAGTAGGGAACATGTATGCTTGTGGCATCGAAGAGGGAACAAGACGTACTTTTGAGTACGTTGAAAAGTGTGGTGTGCAGTATGTAAGCCTAATGGCGATTTCCGCCCTTGATCAGCAATATATCTACACCCACTATCGGCACATGGTGACAGGTTACGAGAAGGTCTGGACTTTGAAACACATTGGGGTTCCTTCCCAGATCTTCAACTGGAGTCTGAGAACTGTAATGTTTGGAAACGATCTTTTGGGGATTCCGATATCCGGTGGTGACCCCGCACTAACCGATGAGTGGATGTCACTGGTGTACCATGGCCTTGTCACCACAGATGAAAGACTCCCAGCAGTAGGAGAGGCCACTAACTCTTTTCTTGTGGAAATGAGGAAAGAGATAGACCCAGACGTCCGGACCTACGTGTCTCTCAGCCAGCAGGGTTATGGTCTGTGTCTTGACCTACACCCCACTCACGCTCTCACCGTTGTCGGATGGGAAGAGAAGCTATCAGAGCTGAACATCGGTGTGGTTCACTTCCACCCCAGTGTTTCGGATGCCCAGAAGATCCTTCGAGGAGAGGTTCCGGGAATTCAAAGTGCCTTGGGCGTCCTGGTCTCCTCGTATCCTGGCATCCAGTCCGTTCCTGTTGTACTGGAGGTTAATCCTGTATTCGATCTTCTGTACGGTTCAGAGGGACTCTCCAAGATTGTTGCGTACGTAAGACGCGAGATGTCCTGGCTCGAGTGATCACACTGTTCCTGCTCAAGAAGGCGCCTGGTCGGCAATGGCACATGCATTGTTTACCGGGCGCTTTTCAATTCAGTACAATCTCTTTATGCTCACCCAAGTAGGGGATACTCTCTGTACTGGTGACTATGGTTTGCTGTTGCCCCAGTGTTTCAAGAACAGTATCCCTGTGATGTTCATCCAATTCCGAGAAAATATCATCAAGCAACAATATTGGTCTTTGTGAAGTAACCTCCGAGATGAAGTCTATCTCAGATAGTTTTAGCGCTAAGATTGCAGTTCTTTGCTGACCTCGTGATCCATAGCTAGCCAGATCGTAGCCGTCTGCGGTGATCTCAAAATCATCCCTATGCGGCCCTATGAGCGTTGCCTTTGCAGCAATCTCCCTTTCCCTGAACAGACCAAGTCTATTTTCATTTATCTCGCTCTTTTTATATTTTAAAAATATCTCAGTGCTAGGTCTGCCCTTCGTAGTTGGGTTTATTTCCTTTCCCTTGGCATACACATGGGTTTTTAGAAAATCAAAAAGCTCTTCCCTTTTTTTTTGAATACTTGCTCCTACTTGGATCACTTTTTCATCCCAGAAAGCCATCTGGTCAGACCCTCTTCCAGTAATATTTATCATCT